>JAFVXN010000207.1 GCA_017501125.1 Clostridia bacterium | reverse complement strand
GCGCAGAAAAGACGTGGGGGCTTTTGTGGGAAGTAAGTTCTAAAGGAACCTATTACATCGTAGCAGGTTTAGAAGAAGCGCTTGCGGAGGTTGTTATTCCCGACACCTACAAAGGGTTGCCCGTCAAAGAAATCAAAGCTATGGCTTTTAAAGATTCTTTAGATATTACGAGTGTGGTGATAGGCGAAAGCATAACGACGATTGGCGCTGATGCATTTGAAAATTGTAATAATTTGGCGAGAGTTAATTACACGGGCACGATAGACGGTTGGGCGCAGATAACATTTGGCTATTATACCGCAAATCCGATATGTTATGCTGGTAACTTATATATTGATAACGTGTTGGTGACGGAGGCGAATTTTGCGGTTGGGGCTAAGATATCGCTTTATTCGTTCTACAATTGTGATAGTTTGATAAGCGTAACTATCCCTGATTGGGTGTCCACTATTGAGTATTATTCGTTCTCCCATTGTGATAATTTGGTAAAAGTTATCATCCACGATAGCGTGACTGTTATAGAAACAAACGCGTTCTTTTCCTGCGATAGTTTGACGAAGGTCAATTATACGGGCACGATAGATAGTTGGGCGCAGATATCGTTTGGCAGTTCTTCTGCGAATCCGTTGTATTATGCCGGCAACTTATATATCAACGACGTATTAGTGACGACGGCAAATATTACGACGGCGACTAAGATATCTGATTATGCGTTCTCTGGATGTAGTAGTTTGACGGAAATCGTTATCCCCGACAGTGTGACGAGTATAGGATCTTCTGCGTTCGAAGGATGCAGTAATTTGACTGAGATCACGTTGCCGTTTGTTGGGGCAACGAAAGACGGAGCAAGCGACACGCACTTTGGATATATCTTTGGGGCAAGTGGCTATCTCGAGAATGCTGCCTGCGTTCCCGTATCGTTAAAAAATGTGACGATAACAGGGGGTAGGGGCCTTGGCGATTATGCATTTTATGAATGCGATGGTTTGAAACAGATCATAATTCCTGACAGTGTGACAAGTATCGGTTCCCATGCGTTCTATAATTGCGATAGTGTGACAAGTGTGACTATCGGCGACAGTGTGACGAGTATCGGCTCTTATGCGTTCTATTATTGCGATAGTTTGACGAGTATAGAAGTTGATGGAAATAATACGGCGTATAAATCTATCGACGGCAACTTATATACCAAAGACGGAAAGACGCTTTTGCAATACGCGATAGGCAAGACGGCAACTACCTTTACTGTTCCCGACGGCGTGACGAGTATCGGCAATGCGGCGTTCGAATATTGCTCTAGTTTGACGAGCGTAGTAATCCCCTACAGTGTGACGAGTATCGGTTCCCATGCGTTCGCTTGTTGCGATAGTTTGACGAGTGTGACTATCGGCGATAGCGTGACGAGTATCGGCTATGCGGCGTTCAATTCTTGCACTAGTTTGACAATATACTGCGAGGCGGAGAGTCAGCCGAGCGGTTGGAATAGCAATTGGAACTATTCTAACTGTCCTGTCGTGTGGGGATATAAAGGCAACTAAAATGGATATAAAAAAGGGCGGCTTTTGTAAGTCGCTCTTTTTTATTGCAAAAAAATCCCCCGCCTAAGGGCGAGGGGAGATAAGATTATTCTTCGTAGGTGGGGAGTTTTTTGAGGCGGGAGCGCAGGGATTTGATGCCTGCTTTTGCCGCCGCCATACTACTACCGCCGACGCTGTTCCTGCTGTTTGCCGAGGAGGTGGCTTTGACGACCTTCAATACGTCTTCGTCGAAGACTTCGCTGTGTTCTTTATATTCCGCCAAGGACATGGTCTCCAAAGTCTTGCCTTTTTCGAGGCAATAGCGGACGATTTTGCCGACGACGCCGTGGGCGGTACGGAAGGGCACGCCGCGCTTTGCCAGATAGTCAGCGACGTCCGTGGCTGCGGTGAAGTCCTCCGCCGCGGCGATCTCCATACGCTTTACGTTGAGTTTGATTTCTTTTAGCATCGCGGTATAGACGACGAGGCAGTCCTTGACCGTTTTTTCGGCGTCGAACAAGCCTTCCTTGTCCTCTTGCAAATCCTTATTATACGCAAGGGGCACGCCCTTAATCGTGGTGAGGATCGCCATCAAATGCCCGTACACGCGCCCCGTCTTACCGCGCACCAACTCGCTGATGTCGGGGTTTTTCTTTTGGGGCATAATCGAGGAGCCCGTCGAATAGGCGTCGGGCATCTCCCAGAATCCAAACTCCGTCGAGGAGTAAAGGATCGTGTCTTCGCAAAGACGGGAGAGGTGCGCCATAACCAGCGAGCAAGCAAAGAGGTATTCCGCGACGAAATCTCTGTCGCTGACCGCGTCCAGCGAGTTTTGCGACATTTCGGCAAAGCCCAAAAGGTTTTGCGTGATCGTCCTATCGATGGGATAACTCGTACCCGCCAAAGCGCCGCTGCCCAAAGGCATTACGTCGATACGCTTTAAGGCGTCGACGAAACGGTTTGCGTCGCGCAGGAACATCTCGGCGTAGGCGTTGAAATACTGCGCGCAGTTGATGGGTTGCGCCTTTCTAAGGTGGGTATAGCCAGGCATGATATGTTTTACGTTCTTTGCCGCGATATCGGTGAGCGTCGCCACCAAATCTTTCAAAATAGTGACCATTTGGCGTGCGGAGGCACGGGTATAAAGACGGAAGTCGGTGGCTACCTGATCGTTCCTGCTGCGGGCGGTGTGGAGACGTTTGCCAGCGTCGCCGATACGGGAGACGAGTTCGTTCTCGACGAAGGAGTGGATATCCTCTTGCCCTTCGATGACGAGGTCGCCCTTTTCGATATCCGCCAAAATCGCGGCGAGCCCTTCACGGATATTGACGCCGTCCTCTTGGGAGATGATACCGCATTCCGCGAGCATCGTTGCGTGCGCGATCGAAGCGGTGATGTCCGCTTTGTAGAGTTTCTTATCGAAAGAAAGGGACTCGTTGAACGCGTCGGCGTCAGCGGAAAGGGGGGTGGAAAATCTACCTTGCCATAATTTCATCTTTTTTACCGTCCTTATTGTCGTCTTTCAAAGAAAGACTTGACAATGTTTTGAGAATTTAGTACAATGATATAAGTATTTTACTATTTTTTCGGCGATTTATCAAGTCTTTTATAGGCAAAAAGGGGAAGGAAAAAGAAAAAGTTATGATTATTTTAGGGATAGACCCCGGACTTGCCACCCTCGGCTACGGTGTCGTCGAAAAGGACAATAGCGGAAGAATGCGCCCCCTTGCCTACGGCGTCGTCACGACGCCTAAGGATTTGCCCCTCCAAAAACGGCTGATGCTGATTGAAAAAGGGGTGGACGAGGTGCTGGAAAAATATCACCCCGACGAGGTCGCCTTCGAGGAGTTGTTCTTCACCGAAAACATTACGACGGGTATCGCCGTATCGCAGGCGCGTGGCGTGGCGCTACTCACCTGCGCGAAAAAGTGCGAGCGTATCTTCGAGTACACGCCCATGCAGATAAAACAAGCCTTGACGGGCTACGGCAGGGCGGATAAAAAACAAATTCAGCAAGTGGTTGCGTCCATTTTGCGCCTTCAATCAATCCCCCGTCCAGACGACGCGGCGGACGCCCTTGCCATCGCCTTGTGTCAGGCGTTCGTGTCCCGATTCGGCGGGATGTTCGCCGTCGGGAATATGACGAGGACGAAGGGGAAGAACGCAACCCCTATCGACGGGGTGCCCAACAAAAAATTAGTGCCGCAAAAGGAAGGGCGAAAAGCGATTAAGAGCACGGCGGCGGCGATTGCTTTGCGTGCCGTGACGGGCGAAGGAGAGGAGAAATGATAGCATACGTAAGGGGCAGGGTATTGACGACGACGGCGGAGACGGTAATCGTCGATATCGGCGGTATCGGCTACGAAATATATTGTTCCAAAGGCGCGTTCGCCAAAGCCACGGTAGGCGAAACGGTGGAATTGTACACCCATTTGCAGGTGAAAGAGGACGGTATGACGCTGTTCGGTTTTGCCACGCCCGACGAAAAGGAATTGTATCTCAAACTCATCTCCGTGTCCGACGTAGGGCCCAAGAAAGGTATCACGATTTTGGCGTGTCTTAGTATGGACGACTTCGTGACGGCGGTGGCGACTGCGGACACGAAACGACTCTTGACCATCAAGGGCTTGGGGAAAAAGACGGCGGAAAAAATCATCTTGGAATTGCACGGCAAAATCTCGGCGGCGGAACTCATCGAAGGAGACGCGCCTGTGGCGCCCGCGCCCACCAAAACGCAGGATAGTGCAAAACTTTCCAAAGACGACGAGTTGGCAATCTCCGCACTTACGGGGCTTGGCTTTACCCGCACGGAGAGCGTGCAGGCAATCAAGCGCGCAAAGGACAGGGGCGCAACGACGACGGAAGAAATCGTGCTGACCGCTTTGCAAGGGCTTTGATAGGGAGTAAATATGTTTGACGAAATGGAAAACTACGGCGACAAATTGACTATCGCCGACAAAACGGAATACGACGCGGAGGAAAACGTCCTTCGTCCCAAGACGATGGCGGATTACGTCGGGCAGGAGAAGGTGAAGGAAAATCTTGCCGTCTACATCACTGCCGCGTGTGCGCGTGGCGAGGCGCTCGACCACGTCCTGTTGTACGGCCCTCCTGGGCTCGGCAAGACGACCTTGGCGCATATCATCGCCTCCGAAATGGGGTCGTCTATCAAAATCACCAGTGGCCCTGCGATTGAAAGAGCAGGGGACTTGGCGGCGATTTTGACCAACCTCGGCGAGGGGGACGTATTATTCATTGACGAAATTCATCGCCTTTCTCGCACGGTGGCGGAGATGCTGTATTCTGCGATGGAGGACTACGCCCTCGATATTATCCTCGGCAAGGGTCCTTCGGCGAGGAATATGCGATTCAACCTTGCAAAATTCACGCTGATCGGCGCGACGACGAAGGTGGGTGCGCTGTCTGCCCCCCTGCGCGATAGATTCGGGATTATCAACCGCTTGGAGATGTATACGCCCGACGAACTCAAACGCATCGTCAAGCGCAGTGCGGCGGCGCTCGAAGTGCCCATCGACGAAGACGCGGCGACGGAGATTTCTCGTCGTAGTAGGGGCACGCCTCGTATCGCCAACAGGCTGTTAAAGCGCGTGCGCGATTTCTCCCTCGTCAAGGGCAACGCGTCCATCACGAAAGAGGACGCACGCTTTGCGCTGAGGAAACTGGAGATTGACGAACTTGGGCTCGACGAGACGGATAGGAATATGCTGAACGCGATGATTGATAAATTCGGCGGCGGACCCGTAGGGCTCGAGACGCTGGCGGCGACGATCAACGAGGACGTGGCGACGATAGAGGATATGTACGAGCCCTATCTTATGCAGTTGGGCTTTATTGCGCGCACGCCGAGGGGCAGAATTTTGCTTAGAGACGGTTATGCGCATATGGGGGTAGAGCCTGGCGTGAAGGCGCGCAAGCAACTCTCCTTTTTAGAGGACGAACTCAGGTAAACTCGTACCTGGTGCCCCGATTTTGGGGATTTTTAGGACATGGAAGAGAAAATTCAGTACAAAAAAAGCGATTTTTATTACGACCTGCCCGAGGAGAGGATTGCGCAGACGCCGAT
>JAFVXN010000206.1 GCA_017501125.1 Clostridia bacterium | reverse complement strand
GCCCCTTCGTCCGCGCAGGTATCCATACCCTTGACCGCCGCCTCCAAAACGGCGTGTACAAAACTGCCCGTATCCACGGCTAGAAGTTCCGTCTCCTGCCTCTCTTTTAGACGCAAGCCCCGCTCGGCAAACATCTTGAATGGGCAAGCAAAATACGCCTCTAGCGCAGTGGGCGAAATCGCCTCGCCGTGAAAAAATAGTGGTTTTGCGTTGTCTATCTCGCCACTGACCTGCTCCTCTTCTCCGTACAGCCCCATCTCGCGCAAAGCCGCGGCAAGAGAGGCGTAGGTGCGCTTGTCCTCTAAGCGGTTCGACTCAAAGGCGCGCTTGTCCAAAAGCATACGCTTGAGCGCGGGCAACCGTTCGCTACACTCGTACGGCGTATCCTCTATCCGCAAAGCATTTTCCACGAACAACTTGCTCCCGTCCGTATGACAAAAGGCGCCTTGGACGTAGCGCAAAATATCGCTGGTGGCGGAGGCGTCTTCCCCCACCGACAGCGGATAAGTCAAGTATAAGTCGTCTAAGAAGGTGCAAAGATTGAGCGCCGCCGCCTCTTTTGCGCGCGCGTTAACCTGTCGCACCGTCGGGTCTATCTGCATCTTTATCTCTTGCAAACGCGCTATGTCGCCGTCGCCGATAAACGCCTCGTCCGTCTTCGCCCTAGGCACTTCGTCCGTCATGCCCATCGCAAACAGCACCCGTACCTTCTCGATACGGCTGTCGCACAAGTCGCCGACGAATACGGCGTCTGATTTTAAGGGAATCAAGGAAATCTCCGTCGCCGCCAACCCGTCGCGAAGGATCGCGGCAAAGTCGTCCGCCTTCATCACGGCGTCTCCAGCCAGTAGTTGCGCCTCTTCCAAAAGCGAATCTAACGCGTCGAAAAACTGGGACAGATAACCGCGCATCGACAAATCTTCCATCTCCTCGATAAGACGGTCTAAGCCCTCCTTGGCGTGCGCCGTCTCTAAAAGCGCGCGCACGGCGTGGACGTATCTTGCGCCCGTGCCCTCCTTGGGGATAAGGCTTGTCAAAGCGTGAAGTCGGCTCTGCCCTGCCCCCACCTTTTCTAAATCAAACCCGTCCACGCCCTCTTTAATCGGGCGTTTTGCGCCACGTCTAAAATTGGCAAAACGGAGCAGATAATTACGATATTCGTCCGCCTCTCCAAAGAAATAATTGCCCGTCAGCGCCTGCACCGCGGCAGGGGCGTAATCCCCCGACACGACCTCGAAGGCGGAGAGGATAAACTTACAAAGCGGATGCCCCGTGAGCGATTTTTTCTCGTCGATAAAATAGGGAATTTTATATTCGTCAAACGCTTTCTTGACGGCGAGTGCGTACCCGTCCGTTGAAGGAAGCAATACCGCAACGTCGCGATATCTAAACCCCTCTTTTTGTGCGAGACACCTTTTAATCTGGGTGGCGACGAGCTTCGCCTCCTCCGTCTTATCTTGCGCCGCGTATAAGCGGATATTGTCGGTTGGATACTGCGGACGGGATAAGTACTCGGGGTCGAACAGTGCACCCCTCAGCGCCTCTGCCTCCCCTTCTAAAGGCAAACCCATATCTTCCACGCGCACCTTTTTTTCGCCACCACACGCCTCGAAGAAACTGCGTACCCCTTCGTTGGTGTATATCTCCTCTTTGCCACCGCAAAAGATACCGACGACGTTCTTGGCGCGACTCACCGCTTTTTTGACCGCACGGAGTGCCTGCGCCGTAAAGGAAGAAAAACAAAGAAAGAATACGTTGGTATCCTGCCAGTCCTTCTCCTCTATCGCCTTTGGCAATAAAGCGAGGTATTTCGCCTCGTCAAGGCGACCAGATTCCGTCAGGAACCCCTCGTACCTTTCCGCAATTAAGGCAAGGTCGGACAATTTGTTCTTCAAGGCGCAAGGAGGTAATTGTTCCGCCGCCGCAAAAAGGGCGTCTGCATCCACGCAGGAGGCGGAAAATTGCGCCAGCGTCTCGTAGGCGGATTTTGCCTGTGCGGCAATCGCGGATGCGGAACGGAAAGTTTTCATCCGCCCTTCTTTTTGCAGGGCGGAGATAATCCTGCCCACCGCCATCACCGAGCCCTGTTTGCCCAGTACCGCGCCGTCCGTCTTCAAAAAACGCGCGAAAGTCGTCACGGACGAACGGAAAGTACCGCCCGTATGCTTGACGAGAGAACGCTCTGCTATCAACGTCAATCTGTCTTCGCAAAAGAGGATATTCCTATCGCCCGCTTTTTCGTATTCGGCAACCAGTGCACCCATTGCGTCCATACATTCCGATAAGGTGTAGGCGGTCACGAGTCTTACCATGCGCGTTTTTGCTCCTTTTCTTTTTTAAGAATTTGATTCTTCCCCACTATTATACCATACTTTGCGGGTAAATTTCGTGTTTTTTTCACAATTATTTTGAATAATTTGTAATTTTGTTTTTACAAACACGGAAAAATGTGCTATAATAAGAAAAAGTATTATAAAAGCGGAGTTCTCCGCAGGAGTTTCTATGAAAAAGAAAGCCTTAGTTGCACTTGCTTGTGCTGGGATTGCCAGCGCGTTCGTCCTGACGTCCTGTACTGGCAGCGCCGAGTATCTGTATTACTCCCCCAACTGGGACCCCCATTATCAAAACAACGAGTTGACGCAACCCATCCACGAGGAATACGAGTACGAGATTAAGTTCTACGCTGGTAGCGGATTAAACAGCAACAATTATACGGTCGCTTATTGCACCGACGAAAACGAACAAAACAAGTTCGGCAAATACTTCGTCGAACTCGACGGTACCGTCAACGGCACCTATACCCTCGTGCAAGATTGTACGGTGCCCGTCACCTATTTTTACGGTGGCGAGGCAATCTGCCTTGACAACGTCGTCCACAGCGAAGTCGAATTCGGTATGACGAGCGTGGGTTTGCGTCCTATCCGTTCGTTTAAGAAGTTGCTCTCCTATTCTCCGACCAACGGTACGCCCAACAGTCTGGATACCTTTTATAGAACATTCGATTACGATATCGAAATCGTCTATAACGGCGACGCTACCGCGACGGAATCTATCAAAATCAACGATTACGAAGGCACCTTCCTCGGCTACAAAACGGAGACGGCGGAGCCCTATGCTAGCGACTGGTTTGGCATCGATTACGCCAAGTACTCCTACCTCGATAACGAGCAGTTGTATTTTGCCTTCCGTGGGCTTTCGGACAGCGCGATGCAATCGACCAGCCACGTCAACTCCTACGACGAGTCCTCCAACCGCGTGCGTACGCTGATTATCTCTGCGGCGGCGCAAGGCAACACCACCGATTTCCAGAACGCGACGGTAAATGGCGTCGCTATCGGCGAAACGCCCGTGGCTTACAACGCCATTACGTTGGCGGTAGACTCCACCAACAGCGGTGCCTCGCAGGAATTGTGGTACGCTAGCCAAAGCGCAACCATCGCCGGCAAGAGCGCAAGAAACCTCTTGCTGAAAATCAAGACGAATATCCATTATTCCATCGGCACCTTGGAATACAACTTAAAATCCGTCGACTGGCTCGACTAAAATTAAAAGCACCCTATTAGGGTGCTTTTTTATTCAATAAACAAAGGAGCAGGATTATCCTGCTCCTTTTTGTATAGTGCATTATAAGGTAAAACCGAGGCAACCGATATAAGGCAAGTTTCTATATTCTCCTGCGTAGTCGAGCCCGTAGCCTACGGTGAACACGTCGTCTACGTTAAAGAGGGTATAATCGGAGGTGACGGGGGCGTCACGGCGAGCCTTTTTGTCAAGCAACGTGACGATCTTCACCGAGGCAGGTTCCCTTTCTTCCAACTGCTTTTTGAGTGCGTACAACGTGCTACCAGAGTCAAGGATATCCTCGATAAGAAGGACGTGTTTGCCCTTGATGTTGCTTTGCAAATCTTTTAAGAATTTGATTTTTCCAGGCACCAAACCGCCGTCCGTCGTCACGGAAATAAAATCGACGAAAAGTGGAATCTTCATCTCGCGCACAAGATCCGCAAAGAAGAGGAAACTCCCTTTCAAAATGCAAATGCAGACGGGTTTTTTGCCCGCGTAATCCTTATCCAGTTGCGACGCGATCTCTTTGATGCGTGCAGCAATCTGTTCCTGCGTAATCAAAATCTTTTCAATGCCTACGTTTTTATCCATATCTTTATCTCCTAAAGAAGTTTTTCCATCGTAAAATACGCGATATCTCGGCTCTCAGCCGTCACCTTCACGCCCTCGGCGATATCTACACCGCCGACGAGGTACACCTTGCCCTCTTCGTCTGCTACGACGGGCAACGTCCTGCGTGCGTCCGCGTCCACTTTTTTATCCGTCAAATATTTTTTGAGCGACTTCGTACCGCCACCGAACTTTTCTATCCTATCCCCCGTCTTTATAGGGCGTATCCTGCCACCTACCACCTTATCGTAATCGAAGGCGAGCGCACCCTCTTTTTTCTCGTTGGATATCTCTATCTCGTATCTGCCCCACGTAAAACGTCCTTTTTGGAAGGGAATTTCGGGCAAATTCGGGGTTTTCGTGCCAGCGACGTAAAAGTATAAGCCGTCGTATTTCTTTTTGATTTCCACGCCGTTTTTTACCGTCAATCGGCTGCCCGTCTGCAAGGATTGCAACTTGTACGCCTCGTCTAAAATGGACGCGCCCACGTCCTTTTCCTTGCCCATTTTTTTGAGCACCAGCATACACGCACGACGGAAAATCGGCTTATCCTCGCAAAAGCGAACGGTGTCGTCTACTACGAATTTTTCCGCCTGCGCATAAAGGTAGGCGTCGTCTTCTGCGGCGAGCAAGGCAAAGCGGGCAATCGAGCCCGTCGCGCCCTGTACCGCCCCCTCTAACGCGGGCAATACGTCCAGACGAATCTTGTTGCGCGTGGCGTCCCTTTCAAAGTTGGTCGCATCCTCGACGTAGCCAAAACCACTCTCCTCGACGAGCCGATACAAGTCCTCCTTCGTCTTATCCAAGAAAGGTTTCCAGTACCGCCCCTCCAAGGCGCGCATACCGCTTACACCCGTGAGCGCAGAACCTCTTGCCATACGGAAAAGAACCGTCTCCGCTTGGTCGCCCATATGGTGCGCCGTCGCGATATAGTCCGCCTTACCCGAGGACAAGATAGTCTCATAACAATCTTTACGGAAAGCGCGCGCCGCCGTCTCTACGCTGAGTTTTTCGTCCTTTGCCTTTTTAAGGCAATCTTCCTCGAAGACGTCCAAAGGCAGGGACAGCCTATCGCAAAGCGACTGCACGAAACGCATATCCCGAAGACTTTCTTCCCCCCTGATACCGTGCTGACAGTGCACCACTCTCAAAGAAAATCCGTCTTCACGCGCACGCGTATACAAATAATAAAGGAGTGCCGTAGAGTCAACGCCACCGCTGACCGCCGCGCAAACCGTCTTACCTTGTAAAAACGCCGCTTTTTCCATATATTTTAGTATAACACACCTTTTTTTATTTTGCAATATCTTTGAAAAAATTTT
>JAFVXN010000205.1 GCA_017501125.1 Clostridia bacterium | reverse complement strand
TTTTTACCATACTGTTCTCCTACGCGTGCCGTCTTGTCCTTAGGACATAGACGGAATGCGCAATAGTTATTATACTGTCCTAAAAGCAAAAAAGTCAAGCGTTTGGCGGAAACGCTCGGCTTTTTCACAAAAATTTCATTCCTTTACAGCAACCTGCTCTTGTGACAGGTCAAATAAATCAACTGATACTCCTTTTGGAGCCGTCCTAAAAACGCCTTGGCGATTGCCAAATTTTCCTCGTCCATATCCACGAACGGGTCGTCCAAAATCAACGCGGGCGTCTCCTTTTCAAACAGCCTTTCCACGAGCGCTAAGCGGATACATATCCCCAACGCCGCACGCATCCCTGCGCTGTAATACGCCCCCTCGCGGTACTCGCCCGCCTCGTCCAAACGCACCTCGCCGTCCGCCGTCAATACCACCGCTTTTTCGGGGTAGAACTTGGCGAATAACTCCCTGCAACGCGTCGTCAACGGGGTCAGGTAATCGCCCGTGGTCTGCCGTTTCGCCTCGAGGAGTAGCCCCTTTGCCGTCGCCAGTTGCCACGCCCTCTTTTCCAGGGTCGCACGCTCCCGTTGCTTTTGCGCAAGCGCGGCTTTTAATTGTGGCAATTTTTCCGTCGCCAACAGGTAGGGTTGCCCCTCCCACAAAATCTTTTGCTTTTCCTCTATAAGCAATTCGATTTCCTCGTCACCGACGCGCGGTTCCGCCCTCTCGTCTTCATTAGAGGACGATTTTTGTCTAAACAGCACGATCAACGCCACCACGACCAAGACGAACCCCACCGCGCACGCGGCAATCGCCACGGCTTTGGGCAGGTCGGGGAGGAACACCGCCACTATCCCGAAAAGGACGAGGATTGCACCCAGCCCCGTCAAAAGGATACTAAGCGCGCCTTTTTTGGGCTTTGTCGGCTGGCTATTTTGCGCCGTTTTCGCCGATTTCCCCTTTGCCGAGGCTATTTTTTGATCCGTCAGCGCGACTTTTTCGCTGATTTCCTGCCACTTTTTCGCTTTCGTCTCCGCCTCAAAGATCTCCTCCTCTAAGGCGAAAATTTGCTCGTCTAAGATATCCAACCTGCCTCTGGCAGGTTTTCTTTTCGCGCGGAGCAATCTCTCCTCCGCCTCTATCCGCTCGACGGCGCCGTCCACGTCCTCGCTACCGCTGAGGCTTTCCCCACTGCGGAGTAGCGCCGCCTGCAAACCGCCGTCCAGACGAATCTCCACGCTCCCCTGCGGCAGGTAAACGAGCCTATCGTACCCCTTTTCGTCGACGCCGAACAACGCCTCGCCCAGCCCCTCTTTCGCCACGGGAAAATCGGCGGAAGGCAAGTTCGTATTAACGTCGTACACACGGCAATCGTCCCCTTTAACGCTGTCGCCGAAGGTGCGTTTGACGAGGTAGCGTTTCCCCCTCGCCTCGAAGGTCAGCGAGCCGCCGTAGACACCGCCCTGCCAAGGCTTATAGCGGAGCCTGACGTTGCTCTCAGCCGATTTTGCACGGCTGTCGGGCATGCCGTAGAACATACACTTGATAAAGGCGGCGAGGGTGGTTTTGCCCCAGCCGTTTTCGGCGAAAATCACCGTCGTATCGTCCGTGAAATCGAACGCACAACGGCTGAGTTTGCCGAAATTCTCGATGCGACAATCTATCAATCTCATACGTCCAAATCCTCCCCGCTAAGCGCGCGGAAAGCGATGGACAAAATCTGCGCCCGCTCCCCCTCGGGCAACTGCGCGGCAAGGCGCACCAACTGCCCCTTTATCGTCTTGTCCTTTTCGTAGGCGGAAAAATCGATATCGGGCAGGCTGTCGTCCACCACTTTCGCCGCGAAAAAAGCCTCCTGCAACCTACGTTGCAACCCTTCAATCCTCGCCTTCGCCTCCGCCGAAACGGAGCCTTTAAGGCGCACCTTGACCCCGTCCGTCTGTGGCAGACCCTCTACCGCCTTTGCCACCGCCGACTCCAACTCGTGCCCGTCTTTAATCCCCGTGACGGCAAGGTCGATTTCGTGATAGGTGCGCAGGGCAAAAGGCACGAAAGTCTGCCTAAGCCCCTGCCCCGTCTCGATGAGCCAAAACCCCTTTTTGCCGCACTCGTCAAAGCCGTGCCCCTCGGGGGCGCCACTGTATCTTGCTACCCCACGCCCGTCAAGACGGATAGGCGCAGGCGCGTCGTGGATATGCCCGAGCGCCAGATAGTCGATATTTTTTTGCGCCACTTGCGAGAGGTCAATCTGCCCCTTCGCCGTCGAAAAAGACTGCCGTATATCGCCGTGTAAAAGGAGAAAATTGTAGGTATTTTCGTCCATTTTCGGCAATTTGAGCCCACCGTGTACGAAGTCGTAGTCCGCCCCCGTCACCGTGATCTCGCCAAGCCTATAACTTTTCAAGCCCTTGTCAAAGCGATGAAAATTGTCAGGCGCAAAAGGAAAAACCACCCCGTTGTCGTGATTGCCCGTCACGTAAAAAACCTGCGCTCTGCAGGCGGCAATCCCCTCCACGACCTGCCTCAAAAGCGTGGGCGAAGGGTGCGCGTCGTCGAATAAATCTCCGCACAAAAAAACGGCGTCCACCCCCTGCTCGTCCGCAAAGCGAAGGGTACGCAAAAAGGTATCGAGCAACTCCTCCTTGCGCTCCTTTGCCGCCTGTGGCGAAAGCCCGATAAGTGGCGCGCCCAAATGATTGTCAGCCGTGTGCAAAATCTTCATACAACAAGTATACCACAAAAACCTATTTTTGTAAACAGGTTTTTCGTCGGTGCTCAGCGCAAAATGCAGAACGCAAAATTGCGGCAATTATATCGTCTCCCCTTGTGAGTGGAGACAATGAAAAAGTGCCTCGCCTGAAAGGACCTGTTAGGGGAGACGTTGAGAAATGCCTCGCCTGAAAGGAGAGGTGGCAAAATCACAAGATTTTGACGGAGAGGTTTTTACCTATTCACTTTTACCTATTCCCTAATCTTAACCTCTCTGTCTCTTCGAGACATCTCCCCTCTTAGGGGAGACGTAAATTAGGGCATAAAAAAGACGACCCGAAAGCCGTCTTTTTTGTATTGTTTCGTTTTATTGCCATATAACCTTATAGGGGTTCCCTTTGACGCCGCCGCCTTCGATCGCACAGCCAAAAAAATCGTTCATCAAAAGCATAAACGTCACTGCATTGCAAGGGCTCCCGTCAATCGTATAATTTTTATCAATGGCCTCAAGATTCTTGACCGTGAGTTCCCCCATCCTTTGTAGGATAAAATACGTCTTATACAACAAATCAATATCGAAATAGTTCG
>JAFVXN010000204.1 GCA_017501125.1 Clostridia bacterium | reverse complement strand
GTACTCCACCACCTCGTCCCTTACCTTGTATTTTACCGACTGGTCCCTTTGCGAATTGCTATTTGCCCGTATATGAATACGAAGATATTGCGTTTGGGAAGTTTGCTTAGGCGCACAAACGCCCACCGCCGACAAAATTATTATGATTGACGTCAAAAAAATTATGCAAATTTTCCTCATAAAAAAATAACCTCCGCATTTTTTCACACGGAAGTTATTGACAATATTTATCTTGGATATACCTAACAGGCGGCGAAGAGGATTATTTCACGTCCGCCCACTTATGCTCGTGTAATTCCCCTTCTTCCAAGAGCCCTTGATAATCCGTCTGGCGAAGCGCCTCAAAGACGGCGACGGCAACGCTGTTGCTCAAATTCAACGACCTCGCCTCTCCTCTCATCGGGATACGAAGACAGGTCTCCTCGTTGTCCATCAACAGTTCCTCAGGCAAACCCTTCGTCTCTTTGCCGAAGACGAAAAAATCTCCGTCCTTAAAAGACACGTCGCTGTGGCGGTGTCTTGCCTTTGTCGTAAAATAATAATAGGTCGCGTGCGGGTACGCCGCTTTCAACTCCGCAAAACTGTCGTAGTAGCGGATATCCACCAGATTCCAATAATCCAACCCCGCCCTCTTCAAATACTTGTCGCTGACCTCAAAGCCCAGCGGACGAATCATATGCAACGTGCAACCCGTCGCGGCACAGGTGCGCGCGATATTGCCTGCGTTCTGCGGAATCTCTGGCTCGACCAATACGATATGGAACATCTTTCACCTCAATCTTTATCTATCCTTATTATAGCGCATCACGGATTGATTTGGCAAGCGTTTTGCCCTTTTCCATTGTTTGGAAGAAAAGTTTTTGCATATAAAGCGGACGCGTCTACCATACTGACAATGAAGGCGCGCCTTCGACAAGGAGAATTATCTATGCAATTTGAAAAAACGAAAACTTATCAAAACTTGGCATCTTCCTTCGCTGGAGAGTGTCAAGCAGGCATGCGGTATCAAATGACGGCAAAACTGGCGATGCAAGAGGACTTAAAGTGTCTTTCGGACGCGATTAGAACCATCGCGAAGAACGAGACTTTTCACGCCACGCAATTCTTCAATAAAATGATAGAAAAAGCGGGCAGTAAGGAGAATATCCGTTTGGATGCGGGCTACCCCTTCCACGCTGGTACGCTTTTGGAGGGCTTGAAGTTCGCCGAAGGCGACGAAAAAGACGAAGCGACGGAGATTTATCCCAAGTTCGCAGAAATCGCGGAAAAAGAAGGATTCAACGATATAGCCCTTCTTTTTAGACAGGTTGCAGAGGTGGAGCGTCATCATAACGCCATCTTTAATTATCTTAATACCGCCGTCAAGGACGGCACCCTTTACAAGTGCGACAAGCCCATTTTGTGGATATGTAGTCAGTGCGGTTATATGCACGTGGCTACCGAGGCATGGCAAACTTGCCCCCTTTGTAAGGCTAGCCAAGGCTACGTGGAATTGCATCTTCCCTTCGAAGGGGTACGAGAATAACCTTTCTACGGCGCGCCCTTTTTGAAAGGAGAGTAGTTATGAAAAACAAAACCAACAACCAGAACAAGCAACAAAACAAGACTAGCGATTGCGGCAAAAACAAGGCTAAACAAAGCGAACACAACGCAAAAAATAGCCAAAATAACCGTCAGCAAAATGACTAAATCCCGTAAAAAACGCGTACCTGCCCCCACGAAACGGGCGCTGGACGTATTCGAAGGGCCGTCGTTTACCGACGTCAACGGCAGTTATACGGGCGTGCCGAAAGATATCCACGAAACACCCGTGCAAGACGCGGACGACTTATGACCCTTTACGGAATAAAAAAAACGGACTTTCGTCCGTTTTTTTGCTTTTTACCCGATCATTTTTCGCAAACGACGCGGTAGGCACCCGTGTCTTTGTCCCAGTCGGCGTCTTTTTCTACGAGCGACCACTCGCTTTCACTGCCGCCGTAGCGGATCTCGCAGAGG
>JAFVXN010000203.1 GCA_017501125.1 Clostridia bacterium | reverse complement strand
CGTCGGTACGGCAGGCTGTGCGAACATTGGTAAAAAATACGCTATGTTTGAGGCAATCCACGGTTCCGCGCCTCGTATGGTCAAGGAAGGTAGAGGTCAATATGCCGATCCTTGTTCTATGCTCCGTGCCTGCGTAATGCTTCTCTCGCATATCGGGTTGCAGGATAGGGCGGACAAACTGGAACGCGCTTTGGATATTTGTATGTTCGAAGAGAAGAAATACGTCATCACGGGTCGTGACACGGGAGCAACCTGTCAGCAATTCGGTGATTACGTGATGGATACGCTCGCTAATCTTTAATAAAAAATATCCCCGACTTTTAACGAGTCGGGGATTTGTTTTCGTTTATTTTTTGAAAAACTCTTTACAAGGCAAACTTTTTATTGTATAATAAAAAATGAGGAAAAAAAATTATGAGATATACGATTCAGTCTATAAAGTACATAGCGAAAAATTTCATATTCCTTTTTCCATTCGTGCTCGTGCCAGCGTTCTTTTTTGCCTGCTCGGTGGATTCGATTTCGCTCGAGTTGTTGTTGCGTGGCTTTGTAGACGGCAGTTATCCGTCGTTGACGTTCGGGCAAATCTTTAGTTCCGTTTCCTTTTTGGGCTTTACTTCTTGGAAGACGGTCATTTCGGGACTGTTGGGTACGGTGACGCTTGCGGTAGGTGCGTCCCTTTTGATGGCGTTTACCGACAGGCATATGCGGATAGGCAAGCGAGGCTATCACGGTGTCTTCTCGAGACTGAACGACAATATCTTGTCGACCGCTGGGATTACGTTGCTGTTGCTTGTTTGCTACGAGTTGTTTGCGGTGATTTTGTCGGCGTTGTTTTTCTTGGCGTTCCGCTTTACTAACTTCGTTGCGACCGTGATTTTTTGCTCGGTGGCGTACTTCGGGATGCACGTCGTGCTCTTGTTCGTCATTACACTCGGCTATTTGTGGTTGCCCTGCTTTCAAGACACGGGTTTCCATACGTTCGAGGCGCTGAAATATTCCTATCAGTTGTGCTATCCAATCAAAGGGAAAATTATGTTCCACCAGTTGGTGCTTTTGGTGGTGGCTGAGGCACTGATTGCGGCGAGCGTATTTATCCCAGGCGACTTTATCGTCCCCGTGTTGGTGGCGACGCTGTTGTTTTCGTATATGATTATGCTGTTTTGCGTGCGTATGCAGGTGGTGTATTTCGACCTTGCGAAGATAGAGCGCGCAGACTTAAAAAAATATTATGCTAAATAAAGGGTACGAAGGAGAAAGGTATGCGTTTTAGGAATACGCTACATTTATTTGTTGAAAATTTTAAGAACACTTATAAAATACTTTTAATCAAGTTGATTCTTGCGCTGGTTGGCGGTGCGATCCTGTGTACCTTCATCTTGCCAGAGATTGTTCAAATAGGCACTAGTGAGGCGTGGGAGAAACTGTCGGCTGATTTTTTCACCTTTTTCACTACGATGGTACCTGGGCACGACGGGAATTTTGACGAGGCCTACAAACAACTGATTCAAGGCTCTCTTCCTGCCTTTGGGACGTATTTGTTGACGAGAGCGGGCGAAATCGTCGGGATTTCTATCGGTACTGTGCTCGTGTCTTTGGCGGCAAAGTTTGTGGAATCCATTTGTTATTTTGCCCTCGGCGATACTTTGGACGACAGAATGCAGACGTATGGCGAGATGACCTTCTCCTCCTCGCTCGTGAAGAATTTAGGTCGGGCGTGCAAGTATTCGCTCGTATACGTGCCCATCGCCTTTCTTTTCGACGTGGCGGTTATTGCGCTTTGCTATCTATCGCTCGTAGCGTTTAAGATATTCTTCGGTTTGTTCGCGTCGGTGATTATCATCGTCGTGTTGCAGGCGTTGAAATTGACGCTTACTTGTTTTTGGATGCCGGCGATGACGGCTGATAGGCACCCGTTAAAGAAAGCGATGTCGGTGGCGCGCAAGGCAGGGAAGGGGCAATTTTGGAAAACTTTTTCCGTCTACGTCATATTGATATATTTGATTATAGTCGTCAACGTGTTAGCGATTGCCTGTACCTTCGCTAGCGGATTGATTTTGACGATACCCGCGTCGTTTGCTTTGTTGTTATGTTTCCAATACGTCAATTATTATACGGTGCTGGGAAGAAGATATTTTATCACTTACGATACGATTTCCGTGAACAAAGACAAAGGCGACAACGAGCACTTCTTTAACCGTGTGTTAGATGAGGCGACGGCTCACGAGGAAAAGAGTGGTGACGCCCCTATAACGGAAGTGGTGGAAGACAACGCATCTCAAAAAGAAAATAATGCCAATGGCAAGGAGAATAATATGGATTATCAAAAATTGTATCAAGCGTGGCTCAATGATGACAGACTTTGTCAAGAGGGTAAGGCGGAACTTGCAGCGATTGCAGGCGACGCAAAGGAACAAGAGTATCGTTTTGGCGCGGAGTTGGAATTCGGTACCGCAGGTATGCGTGGCTTTATCGGTTACGGCACGAATATGATGAATATCTATTCCGTTATGCGTGCTACGCAAGGGCTTTCGCAGTTTATTTGTGGGCTTGGCGAGGAGGCGAAAGCGCGTGGCGTCGTCATTTCTTTCGATACCCGTAGAAAATCGGACGTTTTTGCGAAAGCAGCGGCTGGCGTGCTTGCGAAAAATGGTATTAAAGCGTATCTGTTCGACGACGTACACCCCGTACCTATGCTGTCTTACGCCGTAAGATACTTAAAGACGATTGCAGGTATTATGGTCACGGCAAGCCACAACCCCAAGGAATATAACGGGTATAAGGTTTACGGTGAGGACGGCGCACAGATGTCTCCTGAGGATACGGCAACCGTTGTGGATTATATCAGCAAGATCGACGATTTCCTCTCCGTTAGCGGCGACGAAAATAGCCCTTTAATCGTACCTGTCCCCAAAAAACTGGACGAAGATTACATAAACGAACTCTCTGCGTTGACCTTGTCGCCTAAAGCGGTAGAGGCGTGTGGGGCAGATCTTAAACTCGTCTATACTCCCGTACACGGTAGTGGCTATGTGCCCGTAATGGCGATTTTGAACAAACTCGGCATCAACGTGACGGTCGTCGAAGAACAGACGAAAAAGGATACGGAATTCTCCACCGTTAAAGTTCCTAATCCCGAATATAAAGAAACGCTCTCTATGGGCATAGAACTTGCGAAAAAAATCGACGCGTCCGTCGTCTTTGGCACCGACCCCGACAGCGACCGTCTCGGCGTCGCTCTCAAGAATGCGGAAGGGGAGTTCGTTGCGCTTTCCGGCAACCAAGTTGGTATCTTGCTTCTCGATTATATTTTGCAACGTATGACGGAAGATAACGTAATGCCCAAGAACGCGGCTGTTGTCAAATCCTTCGTGACGACGGGTATGGCGAAGGCGCTTTGCGAAGATTACGGTGTGGCATTATACGAAACGCCCGTCGGCTTTAAGTTTATCGGTGAAAAGATTAAACAATGGGAAAAGGACGGCAAGCATACTTACGTCTTCGGCTTTGAGGAATCCTGTGGCTACCTTCGCGGTACGCACGCAAGGGATAAGGACGCCGTCGTAGCGTCTATGCTCTGTGCAGAGATGGTTTGCTACTATGCATACGTTAAAAAGAGCGTATTCGACCGTTTGCAAGAGATTTATGCGAAATACGGCTATGTGCTCGATAAGAACGTTTCCGTGCAATATTCCGGTCTTAACGCTATGAAGGAGATGAACGCAGTCGTCAACGCGTTGAAGACGATGAAAGTGGAAGATTTGGGTGGTTTCAAGGTGGAAGCCTTCCGCGATTATAGTGCCGCGAAGCGCTATGATTACGTGAACGGTACCGTCTCGGATATGGACATTCCTAAATGTAATTGCGTGTATTACGAAGTGGCTGGCGGCTCTTTTGTCTGCGTGCGTCCTTCGGGTACGGAGCCTAAACTCAAGATTTACTATTCGCTCCGTGCAAAAGACGAAGCAACGGCGAACGCCGATTTGGAAAAATTGCAAAAGGCAGTTTCCGCGCTTTTGGAAAAAGCGAAGAACTAACGATCAAAAGAAAAAAGGCGACCTTTATTAAGGTCGTCTTTTTGTTTATTTCGTAATGCTGTTTTTGTATTCGCCTGGGGTCATGCCCGTGTATTTTTTGAAGACGTAGTTGAAGTG
>JAFVXN010000202.1 GCA_017501125.1 Clostridia bacterium | reverse complement strand
TGATATTTAGGATGGATATCAGCTTTCATGTTCTCACCTCGCTGCTTATTTTTCAAATGCTTACTAATTATATCGCCTTTTTGCCTACTCGTCAACTGTTTTTGTGGGAATTTGTAAAAAATAGTTGCAAATTTCCTAAAAATACGCTATACTTATTTTGCAGGCTTTGCCCGCACGTTATTATCAAAAAAAAGGATATCGTATGAAAATTTGGCACCTGACTTCTCCTCATCATATCGAACGCGCCACTGCGCCCGATCTCAAGATTGCGGATGGAGCAGCAAAAATTAAAATCACGAAGGCTTTCCTTTCCGAGACGGATCTCTCCGTCTTTACGGGCGCAATTAAAGTCAAAGCACCCTTTATCCCCGGCCGATTTGCCATCGGGCAAGTGACGGAAGCCGGGACGGATTCCTTTATGCAAAAGGGAGACAGGGTTTACCTTGCCGACGTCATGGAAAACGACGGGGACGATCTAAAAATCGCAGGGGCGACCGTGGACGGATTCTATCGTGATTTCGTCTTGGCAGGCGCCAACGATTGCTACGTTTTGCCCCCCTCCGTCAGCGACGAAGCCGCCTTTTTAATCGACGCCGTTGCTATGGCGGAAAGAGTGGTTGACGAACTGCACGTGTCCGTAGGACAACACGTCCTCGTACTCGGCGGTGGCCTGTACGGCAACGTGCTTTGCCAGATCCTCATCTATCATCGTGCCGTACCCCTGCTCATCGACAGCAACGACGACAGGCTCGCCCTTGCCAAAAAAAGTGGCATTTACTACACCTTTAAGAACGATGAAACGCTGAAGGACAACGTCCTCAAGGCCACGGGCGGAAAACTCGCCGACGCGGCAGTTTATCTCGCGATGAACAACCGCACCGAGGCGTCCTCCCTCTTTTCTCTGCTTGCAAGAAACGCCTACGTCGCCTTCTACTCTAACAGCAACAAAACGTTGCCCGTCAATCTGCAAAACGCGATCAAAAACGGCGTAACCATCAAGTGCCTTTGCGAAAATAGTGAGTTTATCTCCACCGCTATCAACGTACTTGCCAACAAGGCGGTTGAGTTCTCGCAATTCCCCATCTTCATGCACAGCGAAGAGGAGTTGCCCACCGTCCTCGAAGCGCAAGCCACTTTGGCAGAAAGCGGCGCAATTATGCCCATCGGCTTACACGCGTTCAAATTCGTATTTTAATACCTGCCCCGTGCAAAACGGGGCTTTTTTAAGAAAATTTGGAGAATATTATGCAAAAAATACTTATCGCCTCCGATATCCACGGCTCGGCGTACTGGTGCCAAAAACTACTGGAAGCCTTTGAAAAAGAGGGCGCGGAAAAACTCGTTTTACTAGGCGACTTACTCTATCACGGCCCTAGAAACGACTTCCCTAAAAACTACGCCCCTAAGGAAGTTTTCGCGATGCTCAACGCCGTCAAGGACAAACTTGTCTGCGTACGCGGCAACTGCGACAGCGAAGTGGATCAAATGGTGCTCGACTTCCCGATGATGGCAGATTACGCCCTCTTGCCTTGGCATAAACGCAACTTCTTCTTGACGCACGGGCATCTTTTTAATCAAGAAATTTTGCCTCCCCTGCAAACGGGCGATCTCCTCTTTAACGGGCATTTCCACACCCCCGAAATCACCCCTTTGACGGACGGGGTACGCTACGTCAACTGCGGCTCGGTTTCCCTGCCGAAAGAGGGCACGCCTCACAGTTTCATCGTCGCCACTTGCGACAAACTTATCTGGAAAAACCTTGCAACGGGCGAATCCTTTATGGAAGAAATTTTATAATTTTTTTCGCAAGAAAAAACGCGGTTTGATAGCCGCGTTTTTATTTTTAGTTTCAAAAGAATAAGCCACGCTAGATTCTTCGCGGCGTTGTCCGCGCCGTCATTCTTGAACGAAGTGAAGAATCTCGCGGACAACTATGCTCAAGAATGACACTTCGTGTCCGCCTGGCAATCCCCCTAATGGTCTTACTCAAAAAGATCTGGAAACAGTTCGCCAGATAAATCTTCCCAACTAGGATTTAGCGCTTCCACCAATCGATTCTTTCGGGCACGCAAAAAGCCTTTGATTTGCTTTTCTCTTGCAATAGCCTCTTTCGCGCCGTTATAACTTTCATAATATACCAATTTATGGACGTGATATCTTTTCGTAAACCCATCTACAAGTTCGTTTTTATGCTCGTATAACCGACGTTGTAGGTCGTTGGTCACGCCTACGTACATAACCTTATTCGTCTTGTTTACTAGTATGTAAACGTAATACATCAACGCCTCTCCCCTTAGACGGATTTTCGCGTTGTCCGCGCCGTCATTCTTGAACGAAGTGAAGAATCTCGCGGACAACTATATGCACCGATACGTCTTTTTATCTTTTGGAATACTTGCAACCGCAAAAAGACTGTCTATACAAGCCGTATTCTTCGGAAAGTTCTAGCGAACGAAGGTAGCCACCGCGCTTTTTAAAATCGCTGGGCAGGTACTTTATCCCCACTTCCGCCTCTAAGCGATAGCCGATCTCGTTGAGCCACTCCGCGTTCTTGTGCGGGCTCAAAGTCAAGGTCGTACAAAAGTAGTCGTAGCCCCTTTCCTTTGCCACTTCCGCCGTCTTTTTAAGACGCAACTCGTAGCAAAGATAGCACCGCTTGCCCCTTTCAGGCTCCTTTTCTAAACCTGCCGACATCTCCTCGAATTTTTCCTTCTCGTGCGCGCAATCCAAGATATCCGCAAGCCCCGTTTGTTGCAAAAAACGGATTTGCTCCGCCTTGCGCTTTTCGTACTCCCCTTCATCGTCAATGTTGGGATTGTAGTATAGCACCGTCACTTGAAAATGCTCGGCTATCCGC
>JAFVXN010000201.1 GCA_017501125.1 Clostridia bacterium | reverse complement strand
TGTCTTCTTTTTGCTTAGGCTGTATCGCAGCTTGTGGAGATATGCACGGGTACGAAATAAACGCCACCCGTATCGGGTACCTTTTTGGCGATATTTTCCACCTCTCTGCTCTCCGCGAAAAAGTGCATCTCGTCGCGCAACCACTGTATCACCGCACCGCCGATAAAGACGCTGCCTTCCAAGGCGTATTGACGGGATTCCCCTTTGAGCCGAGCCGTTAAGGTCGTGAGCAAGCCGTGCTTACTTTCAGGCATCTCATCCCCTGCGTTCATCAAGAGAAAACAGCCCGTGCCGTAGGTGTTTTTCGCCGTGCCCTTTTCGTAGCAACACTGTCCAAACAGCGCCGCTTGCTGATCGCCTGCCACCCCTGCGATGGGGATTTTTTCGTCGCCGATATCCGCGTAGCCGTATACCTCGCCCGAACTTTTCACCTCGGGCAACATACTGCGAGGGATCCTAAATAAGTCTAGAAGTTCTTCGTCCCACTCGCCCGTGCGTATATTAAAGAGCATGGTCCTCGAGGCGTTGGTCGCGTCGGTGGCGTGCACCGTGCCGCCCGTCAATTTCCACACCAGCCAGCAATCGACGGTACCGAATAACAGTTCCCCTCTTTCCGCCTTTTCTCTCGCGCCTTGGACGTTATCCAAAATCCACTCGATCTTCGTCGCGCTAAAATAGGCGTCGGGGATAAGCCCCGTCTTTTGGCGAATAACCTCCGTCCAGCCCTCTTTTTTGAGTTTTTCCACCCTATCCGCCGTGCGACGGCATTGCCACACGATGGCGTTGTAGACGGGTCTACCCGTCCTTTTATCCCAGACGATCGTCGTCTCGCGTTGGTTGGTGATGCCGACGGCGCGGATTGCCGCAGGGTCGACGCCACTCTTCGCCACCGCTTCCATCATCACGCCGTATTGCGACGACCAAATCTCCATCGGATCGTGTTCCACCCAGCCTTCCTTGGGATAAATCTGCGTGAATTCTCTGCCGACGATACCGACTATCCGTTGCGTCTCGTCCACCAAAAGGGCGCGAGAAGAAGTCGTGCCTTGATCGAGCGCCAAAACGTATTGCATACCCCTACTCCCCCTCTTTGAAAATTTTGTCGAAAAATCTTGATTTTCGTCCCTGTCGCCCTACCCTATCCGTCTTTTCAAAATCGGGGCTGGACGCATATGTCCGTCGCCGCAAACGTGCGACGTTTTTGCATTTTTTCACTCGTATGCGTCAAAGGGCATACGTTTACGCCGATTGTTGCGCCTCGCCGTGCGCCTCGTTTTTCGACGATTTTTTCGGCTTTTTTTCGTAGGCGTGCACCCAGTCGCTGGCGTAATAATAGATCGCAAAGACGATACAACTTATCGCCCAAGTGACGGGGTACATGGCATAGACGAAATAGACGTTCTTGTTAATAGCAAGGCAGATAGCGAGCGCGATTACGCGGAAGACGCACCAGCAAGAAAGCATAATAATCATAGGCACGCTTGCCCTGCCTGCGCCTCGGCATATCCCCGCTATACAATGTGCGTAGGCGAGCAAACCGTAGAAAAACGCCTCGGTGCGGAGTTGGTTGACGCCGTGATTTATCACCGCCGAATCCGCCGTAAATAGCGACATAAAAAAAGGTGCGAAGATAAAGAGCATCGTGCCGATTACGAGCGCCGAGCCCACCGAACACAATATCCCGAAACGCGCGCCTTTCTTCGCCCTGTCGTACTCCTTGGCGCCTAAGTTCTGCGAGACGAAGGTGGAAAGGGAAAGGGAGAAGCAAGTGATGGGCAGAAAGGCAAAGCCTTCCACCTTCATATAGCAACCGAGCCCTGCAACAATCGCCTCGTCGTCGAAGGAGTTGACCTGACGAAGGATAAACAAATTGGCGAGCGCAATCACGGAGTTTTGTATCCCCGACGGCAAACCTATCTTCAATATGCCCGACAACATGCCTTTATAAAAGCGGAGTTTCTTAAAGGAGAGCCTATACACGTCTTTGACCGTAGCAAGCCTAATGATGCAAAGCACCATACTCACCCCTTGCGAGAGGACGGTAGCCAGCGCCGCCGACCAAACGCCCCAACCGAACACCGCCAAAAACAAATAATCAAGCAAGACGTTCAAGCACGAGGAAATAATCAAGTAATACAAGGGACGTTTGCTGTCCCCCACCGCCTGCAAAATGCCGACGAACACGTTGTACAAAACGACGGTGAACGAGCCTGCAAAATACACCCTAAAATATTCTATGCCGTACGGCATACTTGCCTCCGACGTATCCAAAAGCATTAAGATGTACGGCGTCAAAAGACTGCCAAGCAGGGAAAAGACGGCGCCACATATCACGCCGAAAAGGACGTTGGTGTGAATGGCTTTTTCCATTTCGTCGTATTTTTTCGCGCCGAAAAAGTTGGCGATAAAGACGCTGGCGCCCGAGGCAAGACCACTGAAAAAGCCGACGAGCAAAAAGACGAGATGCCCCGACGTAGACACCGCAGGCAACGCTTCGGGAATGCACCACCCCACCAAAACGGTATCCACCGTATTGTATAACTGCTGAAATAAATTGCTTAAAAACAACGGGAGTGTGAAAAACAGCAAGGAGCGCTTAATCGGCCCTTCCGTCAAGAAATGCTTGCTATCCTTCCCTTTCTCTTCCCTTTCAAGCCCCTCTTCCACGACTCACCTCTTATACGTATCTACCGTCACGCCGTCGTCTATCGATACGGGATAGAAGGTGGGTGCATATCCAAATCGTTTTTGGTATGTTTCTTTGACGCGCTGTTCGCAAGCGTCTGCGCGAGAAGTCTCCACCAAAGCCAGCACGCAACCGCCAAAGCCGCCGCCTATCATACGCGCGCCTACGCAACCTTTGCTGGCGACGAAAATCTCTTGTAAAGCGTCCGTTTCTTCACACGAAACCTCAAAGAGGTTTTTCAAACTATCGTGCGAGGCGTTCAATAATTTCCCAAGCGTCTCCATATCCCCCGAACGCATCGCCTCCGTCGCAGCGAGCACGCGAGCGCACTCCTCGACGACGTGTCGCGCGCGGTGGTACAACGCGCCCGTAAGCGAGTCCTTAGCCTCCTCTACGTCCGCCGCCGTCGCCTCCGCAAGAGAGGTGATTGCCCTTTGCTTTTGCAAAATCGTAAGCGCCGCTTCCGTTTCCGCGCGCCTTTCGTTGTACTTGCTCTCCTTCAACTCGTGAGGGCGATTGCAATTAGCGAGCAAAAGGCTGTATTTCCCCAACTCGACGGGGATATCTTGATAATCCAAGGTGTCGCAATCGAGCAATATCGCACTCCCCTTTTTACCGAAAGCGGAGATAAATTGATCCATAATGCCGCAATTGACGCCGACGAATTCCCGTTCGGCACTCTGGCAAAGCACCGCCACCTCTTTCATAGAAAGAGAGGTCTCCGCCAAGCCCAACAGCGCAAGCGCCGTCGACACTTCGATTGCCGCCGACGAGGACAACGCGCCGCCGAAGGGAACCTCGCAACGGTAATACTAATCGCAACCGACCAACGGCACGCCCATTTTTTGCAACTCGTAGGCGACCCCTGCCTGATAATTGCCGATAGGCAAATCCTTACAAGAAGGCAAATCGGCAAGGGGCAGACGAACGATTTCTTCACCGCCCTTGAAGATAAGACGGATCTCGTCTAAATCGTTCTTCGCCGCCAACACGTAGCATTTTAAGCCGAGCGCCGCAGGCAACACTTTGCCGCCGCAATAGTCGATATGTTCACCGATGATATTGATGCGCCCCGAAGCGCAATATGCGCCCTCAGGATTTTTGCCGAAACGCTTTTTGAAGGCGCGCCTATCCGCCGCTCTGTCGAAGACGCCCGCTTTTTTGAGTAGCCACAAAATAAAATACGCTACGCCGACGAGGATAAGAACCACCGCCGTCAACTGCGACGGGGTCATAAACGGTATGGGAGAATCCCCCCTATCGTCCGTGCGGAAAAATTCGATTACAAAACGCCAAATTCCGTAAAAAACTGCGTAGATGGGCGCAAGAGGAATCCGTCTTTCGCGAGTGCGCGTGAAAAACAAAGTGAGTAATACGGCGCCGAGCGCGAAGAGGAACATCGCCTCGAACAATTGTACGGGTACGACCTTCGCCCAGCCTCTGCCGCCACCCTCTAACTCGATGAACATATTGACGCCGTACCAAGCGTCCGTCTTCGCACCGTGACAACACCCTGCAAAGAAACAGCCGAGCCGTCCAAAGCCGTGCGCTACAGGCACTGCAACCGCCGCAAGATCGAGCATGTCAGGAAAACGCCTCGTCGGCTCCTTTTTGTCCTTACAGACCTTACCGCCGACTAAAAACCATACGAGGACGAAGGTGAGCACGCCACCGATAAGCCCCCCGAAGAAGGTGGCACCCGTCGTGGCACTAAATTGAAATACGCCCGTCGCCAAGAAATCGTAAAACGCCTGAAACAAGATTGCACTGCCGTAGCCGAGTGCTACCGCCGCAAAACCCGATAAGAGCAAGAGACGCTGCAAAGCGAGGGAAAAGCCTTTACGTTGCGCAGCGAAATCCACGAAAAAAAAGGCAAAGAGAATCCCAACCATAAAGCATATCGAATATAAATCCATATCCAAGAACAGGTCGTAGGGATACATCTCTCGCCTCCTAACGTAATCCGTTTTATTATACAATAAAAAAATAGGCTTGTCAACGATGTGAGAATAGTTTTTTTCTTTTAAAAAAGAAAAAGACCGTGCGCAAAAGCGCACGGCTAAAAACAACCTTCTCTTTTTCTTTTTTGCTTACAGTGCTACCACGTTGACGGCACGCAACTTATCCGCGTTCTTTGGATCAGCTTCCGTCTCGAAAGACACCCTTTGTCCTTCCTTCAAACGCTTATAACCCTCCGCAACGATTGCAGAATAATGCACGAATACGTCGTCGCCACCCTCGTCGTTGGCGATGAACCCGTACCCTTTTTCGGCATTAAACCACTTAACCGTACCTTGACTCATACTAGTCCCCTCCTATTTTATTTGTACCCCGATAGCCCATAAACAACTTCCCTTGGAAAATAGAACGCACACATCGAAGCCGTAAAACAGCAAGGTCTTTACCTAGATACCACTTTATTCTAACATACTTTTAGTTTAATTGCAATACTTTTTTGCAAAAAAAATGTAGATTTTAGGCAATTTTTTGCAATTTTTTGCCGTTTTTTTGGCTTTTTTTGCCTTTTTTTGTCTTTTTCGTTGATTTTTCCACAAAAGCGTATTATAATATCTCTATCAACGAACTACGCAAGGAGGAAATATGGATTTTTTAGAAGTGCTAAAAGTTATCCTCCTCGGGATCGTGGAAGGGATTACGGAGTGGCTCCCCGTCTCCTCCACGGGGCACATGATTCTGCTGGAAAAATTCTGGCCGCTCGCTAATGCGCACGAGGATTTTCACGACGCCTTTTTCTACACCATTCAACTAGGCGCTATCCTAGCCGTAGTATGTCTATTCTTCAAAAAATTATTCCCCTTTGGGACGGAGAAAAAAGAGGCGCAAGACGGGAAGATGAAGACGGTGGTCGTCGCCAAAAAGGAGACCTTTCTTTTGTGGGCAAAAGTCCTCGTCGCCTGCCTGCCTGCACTCGTACCTGCCGTGCTCGAATTATTGTTCGGTATCGCGATAGGCGAGATGCCTTTGATTATTGCCATCGCCCTAATCGTATACGGCGTCGCCTTTATCGTCGTGGAATATATCAATAAAAAGAAAAACCGTACCTTCAAGGTGGAGGACGTACACCAAATCACCTTCGCGCAAGCCGCTATCATCGGCGGTGCGCAACTGCTCGCTATCGTCCCTGGCACCTCGAGATCGGGCATCACCATTCTCGCCGCCCTGCTCATCGGCATCTCTCGCCCTGCAGGGGCAGAATTCACCTTCTTTTTAGCCGTCCCCGTCATGGTCGGGGCGAGCGCCATAAAAATCCTTTCCGCACTCGTAGGCGGATACGCCTTTTCGGGCGCCGATATCGGCTACATCTTAATCGGTTGCGTAGTCGCCTTCGCCGTCTCTTTGGCGGTGGTCAAATTCCTTATGAATTTCGTCAAAAAGCACGATTTCGCACCCTTTGGGTGGTACCGTATCGCACTGGGCGCGGTCGTCATCGTATTGATCGCCTGCAACCTAATCCCTGCCCTTTAACGAATACAAACGCAAAAAAACGGCTGTCAAACAGCCGTTTTTTTATTATCTTTTCGGGTAAGAAGATACGGCGAGCAACGCCTGTGACGGAGGATAAAAAATCGCCACGAAGGAGACGCCGCTATGCATCAAATCATAGATGAAATTGCCCTTGGACAGCGCAAATATATCTATCATAAAATCAAAGCCGATGCTGACGTCACAGCAGGCGAATAACAGTAGCCCTATCGCCGTCAACAAAACAGGTTTTCCCTCTTTAATATGCAAGAAGGAAAAGAAGATGCTTACCAGCAGGTTCGCGTAATACACGACCGAAATCAAATAGAGAGGCAACTGCGCGTCCTGCCACAGCAGACAAGCCGTCACGACTGCGATTGCCACCGACAGCCCCGCGCGAACGGACAGGTTGACTATCTTCTCTTTTTTGCCTTTGGCAAAGCCCAACGTGCGAAGCGCGTACGCCACTTGCGCACACAAGAAGAAGACCATCGCAAGCGTTTTGTATTCCCCCTGCAAAAGAATCAGAAAGAAGTCGGCGCAGGCGGTGAAAAACAGGGCGATAGATTGCAAAATCCTGTCCCTGTCTTTTTCCAAGAACATCAACGCCGTCACAAAACACAATAGGATAAAGGCGTAAGATAGATAGTGCCGCCCTTCAAACGACCAAAAAATCTCTATCCCCCACGCCGCTATCGAGACGGTTAAAAAGGATATTAGCCAAATAAAATTGACGCGTTTTCTCATCGCCCTTCCTCTCCGTGCAAAAGTCTCTTTTCTTTATTATCCG
>JAFVXN010000200.1 GCA_017501125.1 Clostridia bacterium | reverse complement strand
CTTATACGCAAGCATACGAAAATTCTTTCCGTCAAACGGAGGATAAGGCACCTGAAAAAATCGTGACCGATTTTACGAGACCTACGCCTTCGTATACGCATCCAACTTTTGCCGAACCTCGTCGCGACGATTCACTTTTGCGTGATCCTAGCGCTTTGGCTACCCCTCCCGTTGACGCTACTTCTACGCTTTCGGATAGGGCGCAAGAACCTCCAGTAAAGAGGGAAGATACAACGTTCAATTCCTTAGATAGACGCGGCGAAGACTTGTCTTCTCGCAGTTTGGGTACGGATATCGGGCGTTCTCCTTTGGCTTCTTTGGAGTCGGAGGAAAGGTCGGAAAGATGGCGAGGTTTGCTTGATGAAAGACGTGAGGAATCGATTTTGGGCAATTTGCGCGATACGGGCAGAGATGCCTTCGTCTCTCCTTTTAATGAAAGAGATTTTAAAGACGACGATACTGATTTTATGCCTCGCAAAGAGGAGAAAATCGATTTGACACCTAAGACTGAGCCGGAGAGTAAACCGACGGAACGTCTTTCGGCTAGGTTGACAGAGACGAGAAGTGCGCGCTTTGTTGAGACGACGCCGATGGACGAGCCAAAGCAGGAGACTGTTGCGCCGCCTCCCGTGCAAGTTCCGAAGATTCTCCGTCCTTATAGCCCGCCGCCGTTGCATTTCTTCAATTGTACGGAGGTAAAACCTGATTGCGATCAACAAGAGGTTGAGAATAATAAACGCATGATTTTAGCGACGCTTGAAGGCTTTGGGATCAAGGACGCAACTATTTCGTCCGTTACCTATGGGCCTACGGTTACGCGCTATAATATCGTCACGCCGATCAACGTGTCTTCTAAGAAAATCATAGGGCTTGCCGATCAGTTCGCAGTCAATTTACACGCAGAACACGGCGTCAACGTATCCTTTAATTACGGCGATGGTGCAACTAGTATCGAAGTTCCCAATAGAAGACGTCAATTCGTACATTTGGGTGTGATGTTGACGGGTGTAGGGTTTGTTTCAGCAAAACCTAACTCTCTTACCTTCACGCTTGGTGTAGACGTTTCCAACGAAAAGATTTACGGTGACGTAGCCAAGATGACGCATATCCTCGTGGCTGGTGCGTCTGGTATGGGAAAGAGTGCGTTTTTGCGCTCCCTCATCATCAGTTTGATTTATAAGTATTCTCCAGAAGACCTGCGCTTAATTTTGATTGATCCCAAAATGGCGGACTTTACGCTCTATACGGGTATTCCTCATTTGGTTGTCAACGAAATTATTTGCCGTCCTCAGCAGGCGGTGCAATCTTTACGCTGGGCGATCGGGGAAATGGAACGCAGGTACGAACTGTTCCGTTGCAAGAGTTTAGCGGGTACTTACGTCGTGAATTTGGACGGATACAACGCCAACTTGGAAAAAGGCGAGCAAAAATTGCCTAAAATCGTCATCATCGTTGACGAACTTGCAGACCTTATGAGCGTTGCGAAAAAAGACGTTGAAGATTGTATCCAACGTTTGACGGCAAAGGCACGTGCGGCAGGTATCCATATGATTCTTGCAACGCAGCGTCCTTCCGTTGACGTCGTCACGGGCGTCATCAAGAGCAACTTGCCGACACGTATCGGTTGTGCCGTTTCTTCGGAAATTGACTCCCGCGTTATTTTGGATGCAAGCGGTGCAGAAAAACTGCTGGGTATGGGCGATATGATGTATTCGATGGCAGGGTTCAAAAACCCCGTGCGCGTACAAGCCCCGTATATCGACGACGCATCAGCGCAATCTATCATCAATTATATCCGCGACAACAACGATAGTGATTTCAACAGCGAAGCCATGGCGTATATTAACAACGCTAGTGCGCCCACTGGTTCGGGCGGATTTACTTCGACGGGCGGCGACATTGATCCCGCGTATATCGAGGCGTTAAAATGTGCAATTCAGCATGGTTGTGCGTCTATATCTATGATCCAAAGAAAATGCTCCGTCGGTTTCAATAAAGCAGGTAGAATCATTGAGTGGATGGGAGAGATGCATTACCTTGCCGAGTTTGACGGCTCACCCAGACCTAGAAAAACTTTGATTACCAAAGAGGAATTTGAACAATTATACGGAGAATTTTAAAAACAGGCGTTTTTTGTCAGGTTTTATCTGATAAAATGCCTGTGTAGGTAGTAGAAATGTGGTCTAATAAAACCTTTGGCGTCATTTCTCTCGGTTGCGATAAAAACCGCGTAGATACGGAGAAATTGCTCGCATTACTCAAAAAACGTGGTTGCAAATTGACGGATGATTTATCCGAAACGCAGATCTTGATCGTGAACACCTGTGCTTTTTTGCAAAGTGCAAGAGAAGAGGGGATTGAGACGATTTTAGACTGCGCGCAGTTTAAGGCTGGCGTACTTGAAAAAATTATCGTAACGGGCTGTTTGCCGCAAAAATTTGTAGGCGAGTTGTTTCCCGCTCTGCAGGAGGCGGATATCTTTTTAGGGATATGCGACTACGAAGAAATTTTTAAGGCGCTTGACGAAAGTTATCAAAAAAGGGCTAGAGTGAATTACGTAGGGAAGGGAAAGGAACAATTTTCTCCCGATAGAGTTTTGACGACGCCCGTGCATTACGCATATCTAAAGATCGCCGACGGGTGTTACAATCATTGTACCTATTGTTTGATCCCGAAAATCCGTGGCAAATACCGTTCCTATCCTATGGAAGATCTTATAGAAGAAGCGGAGAACTTGGGAGAGATTAGCGAATTGATCGTCGTGGCGCAGGACAGCACGAGATACGGGG
>JAFVXN010000199.1 GCA_017501125.1 Clostridia bacterium | reverse complement strand
TGGTGCGGACGAAGGGATTTGAACCCACACGGTGTTAACCACAGGAACCTGAAACCTGCGCGTCTGCCAATTTCGCCACGTCCGCATATCTTTCCCTATAAGGGAAAGGGATTATTAAATTATTTCGGGAATTGCCTCTTTCGTCAAGATACCGCCCTTGCTTTCTAAGCGGTAGGCTTTCCCTTCACCACAGGTAATACTGCCCACGATTTCGCCGTCTTCGACGACGATTGCCGCGTTATCTTCTATCCCCAACGCGCGAGTATCATTATAGCATACGATTTGGTCAAAGTCAAGCGTTCTTTGATTGTAATGAGGAGAAATTATCCCTTTTTTCAGCCAGCCCAAGCCTTTGAATTCCGCATACTTGCCAGGTTGCCCCACCACCGAATCGGTGTAGATATCTTCAAACCAGCATATCGCGCCTGCGCTAAGCCCCGAAAAGACAACGCCACGATTATACGCGTCCTCAATCAGCGGCAACAAGCCCGTCTTTTTCCACTGCTCTATCATAAAGACGGTATCGCCGCCACCGACGTAAATCATATCCGCCTTTTCGAATTTGCCTTTCATCTTTTCGAGGTCAACCTCTTTATACACGGTCAGCGCCACGTCCGTCTTGATATCGAACACACCCGTATACACCTTATGAAAGGTATTGTAATAAGGCATAAAATCGTGGCTTGCCGTAGGCAAGAATAAAGCGTTCGCGCGCCTTTCTCCCGCCCTTTCTTTGGCAAGGCGTGCGATATATTCGTCAATTTTCAGCGTCGTCCTCTCGCGGAGATCCCCACCGCCGATTGCGATTATCCTTTTCATCTTGCGTACTTTTCTTCCAAGGTCTTAATTTTAGCGACGCGTCTTTCGTGTCTTTCTCCGCCTTCGAATTCCGTCGTCAAGAAAATGGATACCATCTCTTGCATCAAGCCTTCGCCGACTACCTTCTCGCCGAAAGCAATCATATTGGCGTCGTTGTGCAATCTCGTGAATTTTGCACAGTAGGTATCGTGACAATGCGCACATCTAACGCCAGGCACTTTGTTGGCGACGATGGACACGCCGATCCCCGACGAGCATACGAGGATACCTCTCTCACACTCCCCTTTTGCTACGCTTTCCGCTGCCGCCGCGGCAAAATCTGGGTAGTCGCAACTATCCTTCGTGTAGGTGCCGAAATCTTTGACCTCGTGTCCCAGTTTTTCTACGTATGCGATAACCGCTTGTTTCAAGTTGAGACCGCCGTGGTCGCAAGCAACTGCAATCTTCATTATCCTTCTCCTTTACGCCTTTTCGGCGGTTTTTTTCTTTCTTTTCTTTTTGGGTTTTTCTTCCACCACGCCACCCTCTTTTTGGAGCATGGCTTTGAGTTCCTTAGAGAACAACTTATCCATCAACGCATACATACCCCCTTGCATCAGGGAAAACACGTAGCGGTATTCCTCCAGACCGTACCCGTACGGGTCGGGGATTTCTTTGCCGCAAAACGTCGAAAAACAGTAGACGTTGTCGCTGATGCGTTTTCGTCCCTTGTCGTTGAGCGCCTTCCAGCGCATATACGCCACCTCGTCGCGCTGCGCCTCCGTCATACAGACGACGGCTTTTGCGCCCGTTAAGATTTTTTCATCGAGAGGCGTAGAGGTAAACCCCTCCAAAGCGAGCCCGTTCTCTGAAAGCACCTGCGCCGAAAGAGGATTGAGCCGTCCGTCTACGCGCGCCGCCGTACCTGCCGACGCCGCCTCGTATCCGTCTATGCCAAGAGAGGCGATTTCGCGCGCAAGTAGCGCCTGCGCCATCGGTGAACGGCAGGTGTTGCCCGTACATATAAATAGGATTTGTTTGGGCTTTTTCACGCTATTTTTCTCCCTTTTCTTTGGTTCGTCTAATCTTAATGGAGTATATCCTTGGAGGTGCAAGCCTTTCTAAGACGGTTCAAAACCCCGTCCATAACGCCGCCTTTTTCCGTCGGCTCGACGGCGATTAGCAGGTCGCACTCCTCTTCCGCCCTGCGGAGCAACGCATACAGCCTTGCCGCCATCTCCTCGGGCGTCGCGCCTAAATCGTATCTAATAACGTCCTCGAAGGCGTCTATCTTTTTGCTATCCGCCAGCACGCCGATACGCTTGCCCTGCGGTTGACTGTCCAAATATTCCTTTGCGCCGTCCACGCTCGTAAACAGTGCCGTCTCGCACCTTGGCGAATAATGCTTATACAGTACGCCAGGGCTCTTTACCTGCTCTCCTGCCTTGTGCTCGTAGGAAAGACAATCTCCACACACCTCGGCAATCTGCTCCTTCGTGATAAGTCCTGGGCGCAAAATCACGGGCACCTCGCCCGTCACGTCGCATACCGTACTCTCGATACCGCCCTGCGACTCGCCTCCGTCCAAGATTAAGGGAATCTTGCCGTTAAAGTCGTCGTAGACGTGTTTTGCCGAGGTGGGCGAAACGTGTTTTGACAAATTAGCGCTGGGTGCGACGATAGGGATATCCACCGCCGAAAGCAACGCCTGCGCACCTTCATGCGAGGGTACGCGCACAGCCAGCGTGTTCAGCCCGCAAGAGACGAATTTGCTCACCTTGCCCGTCGAGGGATACACGAGGGTCAAGGGACCAGGCAAGAAAGCCTTGCGCAATTTTTGGGCGATCGGCGTGTCGTAGTCGATAATCTTAGATAAGTCGTAGCCTACGTGCACGTGCGCAATCAGCGGATTGTCGGCAGGTCTGCCTTTGACGGCAAATATCTTTTGCACGGCGGTATCGTCGAAAGCGTTGCCGCCAAGCCCGTATACCGTCTCCGTCGGCAATCCCACTACACCGCCTGAGCGCAATATCGCCGTCGCCTCTGCCAGCGAATCAGCGTCTATTTTCTTAACGTTCGTCTGCATATTAAAAGGGCATCTCTTCCTTTTCCGTCATCGAGGCAGGAGGCTCGGGCGGGATATAGCCGTCGTCCTCGTACTCGTATTCCTCGTCGTTGTCGTAGTCCACCTCGACCTTGGGTCTGCCGAATTGAGGAGGCTCGTCACTGCGGTTCTGCTCGTCCACGTCGACGAACTTGGTGCTCTCGCCGATAAAGCGAAGATCTATCCTGCCCTGTTCGCCGTCGCGGTGCTTAGCGAGGATAAGTTGCGCCGCGCCTTTGATAATCTTGCCCGTCGCAATCTCCTCTTGCGTTGCCGTCGCCTCGGGACGATTGATAAACATAACGATATCTGCGTCTTGCTCGATAGCGCCCGATTCACGAAGGTCGGAAAGGGTCGGCTCCTTGGATTGGATACGACGAAGTTGCGACAGCGCCAAAATGGGCACGTCCAGTTCCTTTGCCATAATCTTGAGTTCACGGGTGATCTGGGCGACTTCTTGTTGCCTATTCTCCGCGCCGCCGTCCTTCACGTTGGTCCCTGCCGACATCAACTGGATATAGTCGATCATCACGAGGTCAAGCCCACCCGAAGTCGTCTTCAACCTACGGCACTTGGACAAAATCTCCGAAGGCGTGATACGGGAGGAGTCGTCGATGAAAATCTTGCTCTGGCGCAATTTATCGCTCGCGAGCATCAACTTTTGCCACTCCGTATTGTTGAGCGTTTCTTTGGATTTTCTCAGCGCCTTCGCCATACTGACGCCTGCGTACGAGCAAACCAACCTTTGTACGATCTGCGCGCGCGGCATTTCGAGCGAGAATACGGCGCAGACTTTGTTCTTTCTAAGCGCTGCGTGTTCTACGATGTTCATAGCAAGCGACGTCTTACCCATACCGGGACGAGCCGCCAAAACGACGAGCGCACCGCCTTGCAAGCCGTTGGTAATCCTATCAAAGTGCTTAAAGCCCGTCGATACGCCGCGATAGGCGTCGGGGTCCGATTGCAACGCCTCGAACTTATGGAGAACTTCGCCGACGATATCCCCTTCCGCCATACCTTTCAACGAGGAAGTATCCATCTCGCGCGAGATGTCGTAGATAGATTTTTCCGCGAAAGCAAGGGCGTTTTGCTCCTCTGCGCCACTCATCGAATTCTCAATGATTTTTCGTGCCGCGCGAATGAGGCGACGGTTGGTGCCGTCACGGGATACGATATCGTAATAAGACTGGTAATTGGCGGCACTGGGAGTCACCTGCGCCAAATCGTTAAGGTATGCGTAGCCGCCTACCTTATCCAAATTTCCTTCCCCGTCCAACTCGTCCGCGACCGTGACGATATCGATGGGTTTTCTGTCGACGAAAGCCTTCTTCATCGCCGCCACGATATATTTGTGCGCCTCGACGTAAAAATCTTCCGCCGAGACTTTGTCTATCATCTCCGCCGCTATCTCGGTGTCAATCAAGAAACAGCCCAAAAGCGCCATCTCCGCGTCGCGATTGTAGGGCATCGTGTTGTGCTCGTTAGCCATAAGTTTTCTCCGTTGGTATATTATATCAATTGTTCGAACGCTTTTAACGTCTCCTCAAATTCCTGCATTGCGTCTTCAAAGGGTTTCTTCGTCGTTAAATCCACCCCTGCCGCCTGTAAAATGGACACGGGGTCGGTACTGCCACCCGACGAAAGAAAGGCGACGTAGTCCTTTACCGCCCTCTCCCCTTCCGTCAAAATCCTGCGGACGATGGACATCGCCGAGATAATCCCCGTCGCGTATTTATAGACGTAAAAGGAGTTGTAGAAATGCGGAATCCTCGCCCATTCCAAAGCAATCTGCCTATCGTGCGTGACGCCGTCGCCGTAATATTTTTCGTTCAGCGTGCGATAGGTTTCGCAAAGATTTTCCTTGGTCAACGGGGTGCCTCCCTCCGCCAAGGCGTGCGCCTTTTGCTCGAATTCGGCAAACTGCGTCTGCCTGAATAGCGTCGTGCGCACCATCTCCAAATAATACCCTAAAAGGTATTTTTTCAGTTTTTCGTCCGTCGTGTTTTGCGAGAGGTATTTGAGCAACAACACCTCGTTGACGGTAGAGGCAATCTCCGCGAGGAAAATGGTGTAGCCCGCCTTTTCGTAAGGTTGTGCGCCGTCCGAAAAATAACTGTGCAGGGCGTGACCCATCTCGTGAGCGATAGTGAATACCTCGTGCGTGGTCGGCTGATAATTGAGCAGGACGTACGGATGCAATCCGTACGCGCCCGTGCAATAGGCACCGCTCCTCTTGCCTTCCGTCTCGTAGACGTCTATCCAGCCGTCCGTGCGCCCCTTTTCAAAGAGGGACAAATATTCCTCTCCCAAAGGAGCCAACCCCTTCTTGACGAGGTCAAAGGCTTCGTCGAAAGAGAGTTTCATCTCGGCGTCCGCAACGAGCGGCGCGCCGATATCGTACATATGCATTTCGTCTAAGCCGAGGACTCGTTTCCTAAGACGAACGTAGCGGTGCATCGCAGGCAATCCCTGCTCCACCGCCGAGAGCAAGTTGTCGTAGACGACGGGCGAGACGTCCTCGCTGTCCAGCGCCATCTGCTGACAACTATCGTATTTTTTCGTGCGTGCAAAAAAGATATCTTTTTTGACGTTGCCGTAATAGGTCTGCGTAATCGCGTCGAGCAATCTCTCGTACGCGCCGTAATATTTTTCAAACCAGTCCTTTCTCGTCGCCCTATCCTCGCCGTGCATAACCAGCCCGTACAAGGCGTGACTCATCTGCACCTCCTCGCCTTCCAGCGTCGCTTTGGGCAGGTTGAGGTTGGCGTTGTCGAGCATCGTAAAGGTATCGCGAAAACCCGACGTCACGTCGGCGGCAAGTGCCAAAATCCCCTCCTCTTCCGCACTGAGGACGTGGGGTTTTGCCTTCTTCACTTTTTTGAGGGAATAATCGTACGCCGCCAAATCGGGGTCTTGGATATAGCCGTCCAGCACCTCGTCAGGCAACGCCGTCAAGGCGGGTTCCGCAAAAGAGGTCTTTGCCGCAACCTGCGAGTATAAGGACATTACCTTGGCGACGTAGGCGGAATATTTGGATACGCGTACGTCTTCGTCCTTGCGCATATGTGCATACAGGTGCAACCGCTCTATACGCAGGGAAAAATCTTGCATAATCTGCAAATAAGCAAGTAACGTTTCCTTCTTGTCAAAGCCCTTCTCGTAAGGCGAAAAATCCATATCGGCGTATTTTTCTTCTAAAGAAGAAAATTCCTTCTCCCAACTTTCGTCGTCCGTAAAAATATCAGCCGTTTTCCAGCGAAAACGAGGGTCCACTTCCTTTCTTTGCATATACGTTCCTTTTCTTGATTTGGCGATAATTCGCTTAGTTTTTGAAACTGTGTATAGGTGCGGGGATAGAACCGCCGCGATTGATGAGTTTTGACGAGTCACAACTATGCACGGGCATAACGGGCGCACGACCCAACAGCCCGCCGAAGTTGACCTCGTCCCCTACTTTCTTGCCAGGGGCGGGGATAATGCGCACCGCCGTCGTCTTTTGGTTGATCATACCGATTGCCGCTTCGTCTGCGATAATCGCCGCTATCGTCGTGGCTGGCGTATCACCAGGGACGGCTATCATATCGAGCCCTACGCTGCATACGCAAGTCATCGCCTCTAACTTATCCAAAGTAATCGCGCCCTTTTCCGCCGCGCGAATCATACCGATATCCTCGCTGACGGGAATAAACGCACCCGACAAACCGCCGACCTTGGAAGACGCCATAACGCCGCCCTTTTTGACCGCGTCGTTGAGCATAGCAAGCGCCGCCGTCGTGCCGTGACCGCCTACCGTCTCGATACCCAGTTCCTCCAAAATCGCCGCCACCGAGTCGCCTACCGCAGGGGTGGGCGCCAAAGACAAGTCGACGATGCCGAACTCTGCGCCCAGTCTCTTTGCCGCTTCCTTAGCGACGAGTTGTCCCGCACGCGTGATTTTGAACGCGGTGCGTTTAATCATCTCTGCCGCATCCGTCAAGTTGGCGTCGGGAATCTTCTCCAACGCGCATTTTACGACGCCAGGGCCAGAAACGCCGACGTTGACGACGACGTCTGCCTCCCCTACGCCGTGGAAAGCACCTGCCATGAAGGGGTTGTCCTCAACGGCGTTGCAAAAAGCGACGAGTTTCGCCGCGCCCATGCCGTCGCTGTCCGCCGTAAGTCGAGCCGCCTCTTTGAAGGTCTCGCCCATCAGGCGCACCGCCTCCATATTGATGCCCGACTTGGTAGAGCCGACGTTAACGGAAGAACAAAGCCTTTTCGTCGTCGCCAAAACCTCGGGTATCGTCTGGATGAATTTTCTCTCGTAATCCGCCGTCGACTTATGTACGAGGGCAGAGTAGCCACCCAAAAAGTCGATGCCTAATCTTTCCGCCGCGTCGTCGAGCGCCTTGCCGACAAGTCCCGATTTTTCAGGGAACGCCGCCGTAATCAAGGACACGGGGGTGACGGAAATGCGCTTGTTGACGATGGGAATCCCATATTCGCCCGACAGTTCGTCCGCCGTCTTGACGATATTTTCCGCCCTTTTGCAGACGAGGTCGTACACCGCCGTAGCCGTAGCCTCGGCGCTGTCGCGGACGCAGGACAACAAAGACAAGCCCATCGTAATCGTGCGGATGTCTAAGTGTTCCTTTTCTACCATGTTAATCGTCTCAAGTATCTCGAAGTTGGTAAACATACTATCTCCTCTTACCGCCGATTAAACGTTGTGCATCGCTTTGAAGATGTCTTCGTGCTGCATATGGATATCCATGCCGATGGTCTTACCCATCTCGCTGCACTCCTTGGCGAGCGCGGCAAGGTCGCCGTCGCTACCTACCACCTCTACCATCATAATCATGGCGAAATATTCCCCCATGACCGTCTGCGAAATATCTTCGATGTTGGCACCTTTCGACGCTAAGAAGGAACTTACCTTTGCGATAATCCCTTGCTTATCTTTTCCCGTCACCGTGACGATTGCTTTCATGCGTTGTCTCCTTCCTCCGTTTTCTCTTGCGTGATTTCTTCCGCCTCTTCCACGGGCGTTTCTTCTTTTACTGCTTCCTCGGCGGGCGTTGCCGTGTCTTCTTGCGCGCTTTCCTCTGCCGATGCGTTTTCC
>JAFVXN010000198.1 GCA_017501125.1 Clostridia bacterium | reverse complement strand
TGGGCGCGTGCTCGTATCTGGGGCCTATCTTTTCAAGGTCGAGATCGTCGGGGTCTTTGAAAATGATGCAATGGGGATTGCCCATCGACACGCAGGTAATCTCCTCATCGTAGCCTAAGAAGTCGTATTTGTAGCCGACGATTTTTTCGCCGTCTATCGTCGTCGGGATTGCCCTACCGTCCAAAATCGGCGCGCCCATATCCACCTCGACCTCTGCTACCTTGCCCCCTTTTACGCTAAGGCGCAAGGTCTTAATTCCGCTGAGCGTCTCAACCGTGAGCGTCGTCTTTTTGACTTTGTCGAAGTCGTATAAAAATTTGCCGACGCAACGGATTGCGTTGCCGCACATCATGCCTTCGCTGCCGTCCGCGTTGAACATACGCATCTTCGCGTCCGCTACCTTGCTGGCGCAGATCATCACGATACCGTCGCCGCCTATCCCCGTATGCCTATCCGAAAGTCGAATCGACACCCCCTCGGGGTCGGCAAGTTCCTCTTGCAAACAATCGAAATATATGTAATCGTTGCCGATGCCGTGCATCTTGTAAAACTTCTTTAACATACTATACCGCCTAAAAACGAAAAATTAGTCGCTTGCAATTATTATACGACTTTTCGTGGGCGTTGTCAAGTGTGAAACCACGCGGAAAAGACGGGAAATGGAGTAAGAAAAAAGAATTTTTTCTCTCCCTCTTGACAAACGGTGAAAAACGCGGTATTATGGTTGTATCCTAAGGTATAAGGGGGCTTATATGTATTGCAAGGAATGTGGACAAAAATTGTCCTTACGATTTTGTGAAAACGAGGGGTTAGTTCCCTATTGCGGTCAGTGCGAAACGTACGTTTTTCCGCAGTTTTCCGTCGCCGTTTCTATGGTCGTCACCAACCGTGCGCAGGATAAAATCCTGCTCGCTAAACACGCCGAAGACGACGACTTTATCCTCTTTGCGGGCTACGTGAGAAAGGGGGAAAACGCCGAAAAAACTATCCCTCGCGAAATCAAAGAAGAACTGGGGCTCCCCGTCGTAAAAGCCAAATATATGTCCTCCCGTTATCACGCAACTAAGGACGTCTTGATGCTGAACTTTATCGTCATCGTCGAGGACGCGCCCATCAAGTTGAACGAGGAAATCGCCGAGGCGAAATGGTGCACCCCCGAAGATGCCCTCGCGCTTATCCGCAAAGGCACCACGGCTGAATTCTTCCTCACCAACGCCGTCAGGGAATTAAAGAGAAAAATCTAATCGTTAGTATCAAAAACAAAAAGATTGCAAGTACTCACTTGCAATCTTTTTTTGTCCTTCAATTGATTAGTTGGTGGGGAGTTGCGTATCGCTCCTTGCCGCCACCTTCTTCTTTTCAAGCGTGCGCTTTTTAGAAAGGTTGTGATCGGTCAAGCGAACGTTCTTGATACAGACTTGGACGGGCGCCGTCGTCTTTGCCGTAAAGCAAAATTCTACGGACACAATCTGCTGTCTATGCGCCTTCGTCATCTTGACGGGAGCACTGTCACCTCGCACCCCTTTCGTCAAATCGACCGTGTAGGTCAAGTAATCGTCCGTGACGGGCAAGATCTCTGCGTTCGCCTTGCCGTTAAGTAAATTAAAGCGATAGGTGTCGCCTTTGACGTCGCGAACCACTACCCCTGCAAAATCCACCTTCTTATCCGCGCACAAATCGACGGAAAGATAGGAGAATTTGTCTAAGTAATTCTTGTGTCCAGAAAGGCATACCGCAGGGGAAACGCCAAAGTTGGAGAACTTGTTCTTGTCGGGTTTTGCACGCACGATAATCTCTTCGCCCGTCGAAAGGAGTTTGACGGGGGACGCCGCGTAAATCTCGCCCTGTTTCCATACGGGGACCTTTTGCGCCACGCCTGCTACCGTGCCGAAAGTATTCTCGTATACTTCCGTAGCGCCGTTGACGGTATACGCGGGAGTAAAGAAATAGTCGTCCGTCACGGGTTCCACCTTCGTCCTGAAAGGCACGAGGGGATTGCCCGCTTTATCTTTAACGTTGCAAAAATCCTGGTATTGCAAGAAGGCGTAAGTGAGCGCCGTCGCTTCCTTTACACCGACTGCCGTCACCTCAATCTTATCCTCGCCGATAGGTCTTGCCGTCGCCTTGAAATATTCGCCTTTTTTGTCCGCAAGGGTAAACCCTTCGTAATCGCCTTGTCGCAACCCGCCGTCAGCACCTTCAACTACGCAGACAGCCTTGCCGCCGTCAAAGGAAACGGAGGTAATCTTCGGGCATTTCTTCCCGTCTTCGAACGCCTTGAAAATACGATCGGAAATGGGGGCTTTGTTGGTGGGGTGTATGGGGTGATAATATCTCTCGCCGTCGGGCACGAGCCAGCGCGGCTCGACGTCGTAGACGGGCACCGAAATAACCCCTTCTACCACCTCTTCCACTGCCGTCAGCGCTTCGTTGACGTACAGGTAGCCGTAGGTGTCGCCGTAAGGGTAATACTCCGACGCGATATGCGAACAGACGAAGGGCAAATCAGCGCCGAACAAACGACGCACGCCTTTTATCATCAGTTGCATCTCTTTGACGAACATCTGTGCGTACTCTAAGTCGAAAGCGGAACTCTCGCCTAAATACCACGCCGCCGCCGTGAACTGGAAGCCCTTAAAAGGTGCCAATTTTTCGTTGTATACGCCTGCGCTCTGGGTATAATTCCTAAAGCCGACGTTGTTATATTCCTCCTTCGTCTGATACCTGCCTACTTTAACGGCAAATTCCTTGACGTCGGGCATCTCTTCAAAGAGATCGTGCGGGATATAACTTTCTATGGAAAGACCACCCATGGACGTATGTACCACGCCGATGGGAATCCCTTTTTTCTCTGCGGCAAGAATCGCAACGTGGGCGGAAATGGCGGATGCATAGCGCACGTCTTTGCCGAATTTCCACGCGAATCTTTCAGGGATATCTTCCTGCGGTTCGTAAGGACGCATTACCTTGTCGGGAGTGGGCGCGTCTTCGGGCATATCAAAAATCGCCACGGGCAAATCCTTCGCCCTATCCACCCAACTCTGCCAGTCTTCCGTCGACTGCAACGCGTACGCCATATTCGACTGACCGAGCGTCAAATAGACGTCGCCGAAACGGACGCTAGCACTCACCTTTTCCTCGCCTTGCGTAAGCGTGATCTCGAAGGTGTTCTCCGTGTCCGTGACGGGCGGAAACTGCAAAGTAAACATACCCGATTCGTCGGGTTCACAGTTCTTCCCCCACATAAAATCGGGGCCTGAAAGCGTGCATACGCACCCCTTCTCACACCAGCCTTTTACCGTGATAGGACGACCTCTTTGAATAATCGCGCCGTCCTTAAAATAACCAAATAGTCTCAACATCCTTTTCCCCTTTTTTCGTTAGGCTAAATATTTGGCAAAGATATAGCAAGCAACGGACGACCAACCGTGGCAAAGACTGCCCGCGTCGTCAAAGTCCGCCTCGCCAAGCGCCGTCTCCCAGTAGGAGGTTGCGCCCTGCAAAATCATACCGCCGAACTGCTTGCAAATGTCTTCCACGCAATAATCGGCGTTGCCGTCTGCTTTGATAATGGCTTCGTATTTGATTACGAGCGTGGAATAGGTGCAATCCACCACCTTTCCTTCGGGCGCCTTTAACACGTTGGCAAGCGCCGCAATACGCTCCTTAGAGATATCCCCTTCGCAGATAGCAAGGGCTTGCATATACGCGTGGTATCCCGCCTTCTTGCCCTCTTCGATATAGGATGCGTATAAGCCCTTTTCTTCGTCGTAGAAGCCTGCGATTGCCTTTTGCATCGTGCTTGCGTACGCGTCGAATTCCGCCGCCTTTTGCGCGTTGCCAATCTTTGCCTCCAACGCCGCGATACCTTTTGCCGCCTTTGCAAGCAACACCGTCAAAGGTCCGTCCTTTTTCGCGGAAAGAACCTTCTCCCTAAAGATTTCGCCGCCGTCCAAGCCGTCGCACCATTCGTGGAAGTTCCAGTATCTCGTCTCAGGGAGCATATTAGCGCCTTGCGCGTCACTACGAGCCATAAACGCAGCCAAAGCCTTTTCCGTATAAGGCAAAATTTCTTTGACGAAGGCTTCGTTGTAATCCGCCTCCGCATTGTCGCAAATGGCAATCAGCCAGTACGCCGTAAAGGAAGGAATCGTGATGGCGGCTCTTGCAGGCGCGCAAAGTTCAATCAAACCGTCCTCGTTCATCGAACGGGCAAACAACAAAAGCGATGCCCTAGGATAGTCGTATTCCTCAAAAGCGCTATAACCAAACAGCATTTGGGAACGGGAGTCGCCACCGTAGAGGGCTTGTTCTCGCCAAGGGCAGTCCTCGTAGTGCTCGTGCGCGCAAAGTTCCAAGGTGCGCACGCCCGTCTCGTAAATTTTGTTCAAAAATCTGTCTTTGAAATCCCTCTTCACCTTCTTGAAAGGATATACCGTTTCGCGCAAGGACAACGCGTTGAGGGTGAACGAGGTGTTTTCGACGAAAATCGTCAAATATTGCGCACCCATGCGGTACAGGTAGTCGTCTAATACGTTCTCCCCAGCCTTTAAGTTGAGGGCGATACCAAAGTTTCTGCCCGCCCTTTCCGTGCGCACGCGAAGATCGGTGAGATGTTCGCCCCATCCGAGCATGGCTTTGCAGGGTTTGTCTACCGTCACGGACAACGTCAAGTGTCCGCACGTCTCCTTACCCAAATTGACGATGGCAAACGTGCCGTCTCCCCCCTCCGCCGTAAAGGTGACGGGTGCGACGAGTTTTGCGTCTTTGATCTTATCCTTGCCCGTCATTTCGTTAAAGCGCAAGGTGGAAAGCCAAGCGTTTTGCATCACCTCTGCAACCGTCTTACCAAAGCGAGCCTGATAGATACCCTGTGCGCAGACGGTGCCGATCTCGGGATCTGCAATATTTAATTTTTTGATAGGACGAGGCATTTCGTTGAAACCCGTCTCTACGACGCGGCATTTGCCCCATTTTGCTTCTTCTTTCGTAAAATCGTATTGATAGCCGAAGCCGATCTGCGGCGTGAATATGTCCCCTTTTTGATAGCCTGCGTGCTCTCTGCAAAGGGTGTCGGCATTAGAAGATGCAATCACCTTGCCGTCACAAACGACCTCGAAAGCAAGACCTGCCGTCATCGTACGGGATACGGCAAAGTCCGTGCCCATATGTACCGAAGTGACGAGCAACTCGTTGTCGCCTGCTCGCAAATAATCGGTGACGTCTACCTCGTCCACGCTCTTATACGCAGGGAGGTCGGCGTACTGACCGCAAGATACGAATTGCCCGTTGACATACGCCACGTACTTATAATCGGCGCTAATACGCAAGATTGCCTTACCTTCCTTGTAAGGAATCGCCGTCTTGAACTGCAAATAGCCGTTATCCTTTACTGATTCCGCCCAAATCCAAATCATCATTTTTCTCCTTATCCAATTAGTCTTCGTGCAATACCGCCTGCCAATGCCCAGACATAATCGCCTCTGCCATTTCGTCGAAATAGAAGGCGTCGAGAGAGGAGCCGAAATCCCCTTCGTGACGGAACAGATACTCCGTCATCTTGCGCCTTTCTGCGTCTATCTCTTCCTTTACGCCGCGCTTACATCTCGTCCAAATTACCTTGAAATAATAGGACACCAACTTTAAGTATAAGGTGAGACGAACTACGCTAATCCTTTGAGGCTCAGGCAAATCGTTGGCTTTTGCGGCAAGGTCTTCCGCGCGTCTTTCTATCTCCTCTTTCGCCTCGAGTATCCTGCATTTACCCGAACGACAAGGCAATTTTTCTTGCTTGTAGCGAAGATATGCGTCCACTCCGCAATTCTTGATAGCGTTAAGTGCGGCTATCGCCTCGTCTTTACAATCACCGTATGCTGCCGAATAGAAATCGTCGAACATCTTTTCGTAGGATACGGACGGGTCCTCCAACGTGAGTCCCATCACGTACTGCGAAAAGCCGTGCGGCATAAACGTCTTTTGCATCTGGCAAGACACGTAGCCCTGCATATCCATTTTTTCCAAATCCTTCATATCCCCGTAGATGACGGGAGGAAGGACCATACCGCTTAAATCTTTGAACGGCTCCCACATCAAATGGTAGTCGAAGACGAAGCCTTCCCCTTTGAACGTCTTTCTATGCGCACGCAAGAACGCCAAATTTTCTTTCGGCGAAGAGGGGAAGGACACTTCGTTCAATTTGAATTCAGGCACCTCGCCCGTCATCCAATCGTCCCCTTCCAACCACGTGGTGGTATACTCCCTCGTGATGGGTGCGAACATTAAGACGAATCGGTCAGGATTCTTCAGCCTTTCCCTTTCTGCGGGCCACAACAACTCGTAATAAATCAAAAAGACAATCTTCGTCTGCAAACCCGCTTCCGTCAGTTTTTCGTCAATACGATTGAGGATATCGACGTACCAGTCGGTAGGTCTTTTTTGACGACATTTTTCGCACTCGCAGAAGTTGTTGTAGTTGTCGCCCAGCCAAAAGTGAAGGTAATCGACGTCGGGGTTCGCCTTAGCGTAAGACACCACCTCGTCCGTCACCATCTCTTTAAGCGTCTCGTTGGAATAGCAAAACTGAGAATATAACGGCGTCTTCAAATACAAACGCCTCTCCCCTTTCAATTCGGACAAATAAGGGCGAATAACGGGAGAAATCTCTTCATCCTCCAACTTGTGCCAGCCCTTTGCAGGCAAGCCAAGCACCTCACAATGCCAGCCGTGACCGACGGCGTGA
>JAFVXN010000197.1 GCA_017501125.1 Clostridia bacterium | reverse complement strand
TTAAAGGAATTTCGGGGCAAAAAATTTTTTAGATTTTTTCTGTTTTTGCCTGTTTTTCGTCTCTTTTAGGGAGAGAAAAGGCAGGATTTTGATTACTCGTCGACCTTTCTTTCAATCTTTTGGAGGGTCTTTTTGTTCCTAAGCAGGGCACCGCCCCCTCTTACGATGGCGAACTGGGGCTCCTCGCATACCTGCGCGCGCATATCTAATTTTGACGCGACGTACTCGCGCACGTACGGGAGTTTCATCAATCCGCCCGAAAGGAAGACGCCGCTTTGGTTTACGTTCGCCGCGACCTCGGCGGGCAATTTGTTGAGTACGAGTTTGGAGTATTCTAAAATTTTGTCGATATACGCCGTTATGCAGGGGGTGAGTTCGAGCGACTGCACGCCCGTCGACGAGGGCAAGGACGTGGACACCGAACAGCCTTCCGCCACCGCCGAAATGCGCGCGTTGGGGGAAAGGGAACCGAGTTCGTTCTTCAGCCTCTCCGCCGTCAGCGAGCCGATATACAGCCCTTTGTACGCCTCCATATAGTCGATAATCGCCGCGTCGATATTGTTGCCGCCGACGTTCATCGAAAAACCTGCAATCACACCTTCGGGGGAAAGGACGGCTACGTTGGTCACGCCACCGCCTGCGTCGATACAAAAGACGGGGTTGCCTTCCTCTAAGCGCGCGTACGCGCCCGTCGCCGCCAAATACGGCGCCTCGACGAAGTGCACCTTTCGCAACCCCACTTCCTCGGCAAGCATTTGATAGGACGCAAAATCCATCGCACTAATCCCACAGGGGATATTAAAGACGACGTCCGCGCGGAACAGGGTCATCTGCGACAAGCCCACCTTTTGGAAGAACTTTTTCAGCATCTCCGCCGCATAGCGCGTGTCGATAATCCAGCCTTCGTACACAGGGAAGATTATCTGCGTCTGGTGGGTGGTTTTCCCGATCAGTTTTTTCGCCTCTTTCCCGACGGCTTTCACCTCGCCGTCGACGACCGCCACGCACGACGGCTCGAACAATACGATGCCGTTGCCTGCGTTGGCGCAATATATCTTCGTCGTAGACGAACCTAAATCAATAGCCAGTTTCATTGTTATTTCTCCGACTCTTTTATCTTCGTTATCAATCTATCGCAAAGTTCTATCGGCAGCCCCACCACGTTGGTATAACTGCCGTCAATCCCCTCGACCAAGCCGCCGTCTTGAATCCCGTAGGCACCTGCCTTATCCATCGGTGAGCCGCCTTTGACGTACGCCTCGATAAACGCCTCGTCCAGCGGATAAAAGCGTACCTGCGTGCCGTCTACCGCCGAAAATTCCCGTCCGTCAGGGGTGACGATACATACCCCCGTAAAGACGTCGTGCGTCCTGCCCGACAGCAGACGAAGCATACGTTTAGCGTCTTCCTCGTCTTTGGGTTTTCCCAGTACCGTGTCTTCGACGGCGACCACCGTGTCTGCGCCGAGGACGTATTTGCCCGCGTTTTTCGAGGCGATTTCGCGTGCTTTTTTCACCGCCAACGCCTTGCATTGCTCAGCAGGAGAAAGGGTCGTATCCACCCTCTCCTCACCCGTCGCGGGTATCACCTCAAAGTCGTCCACGAGGTCCTTTAATAATTGTCTGCGCCTAGGGGAGGCGCTCGCTAAAATCCAACTCACTTTTTTCCTGACGACAAAAGAAAGCCGTCCTACGCAAAGCCGCGTAGACGGCCCTTTTCTATTACAAAATTTCGAGATTCTTTCTAAACGCTTTCTTGAATTCCACCGAAGCGGCGGTCGCAGCGCTAATCTCCAACACGGCGTCGCCCGACAAAATCGTCTTCATAATTACCGAGTCGCCCAAGACGTCGCAAGTGACCTCTTGCACCACGCCCGACATACTCCTATCCAGACTCTCCGCGATACGGAGCAACACGCCCAACTTCTTGACGGCGTCGAGGTCTTCCTCCGTCACGATGCCTTTATATTTTGCCCAGTCCGCCATCGAGATGTCCTCGTGGTTGTGGCACCCAGCGACGAACGCCGCTAAGACCACTTCCCTATGCGTAGCACCGCAAATGGGGGAATTGAGAATCATATAGCAACTGTGTTTTGCGTGTCCGTAATATTTGACGAGTTTGCCACAATCGTGCAGGCTCGCTGCGATTTTCAATACCTTAAGGTATTGACGGGGGAACTTATGCAGGACGCGAAGTTGCTTGAACAAGAGCACGGAAAGGCGCATGACGTGTTCCACGTGCTTGACGTCGCAACCGTAATATTTTACCAACCTTTCGAGGCTGTATCCCAACACGTCGGAGACGGGTTTTTCCAGCGTCATAGGCAACGCTTGGTTAATCATCAGCCCTTCTCTTAATCCGTTGGTACTAAGTAAAAATTCGTCCTTTTGCATGTATTTCGTGAACGCGCTGATGATTGCCATCGCCGCAGGCATGATGTCTGCACGGGCAGGGGAAAGCCCCCTAATCTTCTTACGCTTGTCCTCGTCGAGTGCTTTTACCATATCATAGATATTGGTAAAGTCTTCCTTCGCAAAACGGTAGTTATGCGCCGAGTCGAAAGGATATTTCTTGACGAGTTTGCCTATCTTATACAAATTCCTGAACGAACCGCCCACGCCGATCATCTGCGTCTCGGCGTCCACTTCGCCGAGCCAGTCGAGCCCTTTGAGTTGTTCGGTGAAGAACTCCTCAATCTGTTTCGTCGCCGATTCCGTATCCCCTTCTCTTGCGAACAAATCGGTCAACGTCACCGCACCGAAGG
>JAFVXN010000196.1 GCA_017501125.1 Clostridia bacterium | reverse complement strand
CCGTAAAGCGGTGCACTTGATAGCCGAATAATTCACGATACTTATCTAAGGAAAGGACATCTTTGTAAGGGTTGACGTCTTTTTCGTCCAATTGATCGATGGATACGAGGTGGTTGCCCACTTCGTCGGAGGGGTAGGAGAGCATCAACACGACTTTTTTGACGGCTTTTGCAATCCCTCTAAGACAGATGGCGAATCGGTTTCGGCTAAGGATGGGGAAGATAACGCCCACGGTGCCGCCGCCGAGTTTTGCGTTGACGTCTTTTGCGATATTGTCGACGGACGCGTAGTTGCCTTGTGCACGTGCTACGATAGCCTCCGTCATAGCGACGACGTCGCGGTTTTTAACGACGAAATCGCCCTCTGCCACAGCGTCCATAATGCAATCTGTGACGATGCCTACTAAGTTGTCGCCGCTACGGATAATAGGAGCACGAAGTCCGCGCGAAACCGTACCAATCATACGACTCATAAAAATACTCTCCTTGAGTTAAAATTTTTGAACAAGTAATATTATAGAAATATTTTGCGTAAAAGTCAAGGATTTGAAAAAAGTATATGAAAAAAAATCAAAAAAAATATTGAAAAAGAGCCGTCCCAATAGGGCGGCTCAATAGAAGGGTGCTTAGTTGTTTTTTTGACGAAGGGATTAGCCTTCGAGGGCTTGCATTTCCGCGATTTCCGCCTTCATTTGAGAGACGTAGGTGCCGGCAACGGTAGGTACGCTTCTCGCCATAGCAGGGTTCGCGTATTGCGTCGAAAGGGTGCTGATAAACAAATCCATTTTGGAGAGGTGACTCAGATATTTAGCCTTAGCGGGGGACGTGCTGTCTTCGACCTTATCTTCCAGGGCGGTTTTGATATTCTTCACTTGCAGGAAGTTCTCCTTCGTGATGTTCGCGCCGAAGTTCTTTACGGCTTTGCTGAGGAGCGTGACGAGTTCGGGAATGGTCTTTTGGGAATAATCCTCTTGGGGCGCGGGTGCTACGGCAGGTGCGGAGACGGCTGTCGGGCTGTCTTTTACGTTCTTGTCGAGTGCTTTTTTGAATTCCGCAAAGACTTTGTCGGGGCAGGCAGAATGCACTTTCACGTCGATTTGATATACGACTCCGTTAAAATGCATAACGCTGAATTCCATTTCTTCGATGATGTTGGCCTTGTCGTCGGTGTGCTTGACGATGTGATGCCAGGTGCGATAGTCTACGTCTTCGTAAATCTTGAGTTTGGTGTGGTAGACGCTCAACGTTTTGGTCAGGTGCTTTCTTACGTATTCCAAGGTGGGTTGTAAGGGTTTGTTGCACTTGAAGGAACCGGAATAGTCGCTAAACTTGCCGGTATATGCTTTGTAAAGTCTAATTAATCCCATAAAGGACCTCCTGTAAAAAAATTTGTAAATACATTATAAACTAACCAACAGTTAGTTGTCAAGTATTTTTCTAACTATTAGTTATAAAATATAAATATGGAAAACGAAATCATCAAACAAAGACTGAACGAAGAACTGAAAAATTGTGGCTTGACGACGGTAGAGATTGCAAAACGGATAGGGGTATCGCCTGAGATGGTGACGCAGTATCGCACGACGAAAAAAATGCCGAAACTCGACACGTTTGCAAAACTTTGTAAGGAACTAGATTTAGACGCCAATTATATTTTGGGGTTAGAATAACGTCGCGAAATAAAATATAAAATGAAAAGAAGCAAACCGAGTGGTTTGCTTCTTTTTTGCTTTGGCGACCCAAAACGGGCTCGAACCGTCGACCTCCAGCGTGACAGGCTGGCGCTCTAACCAACTGAGCTATTGGGCCAAGATATAGGCATTATAAAAATGTCGCCGTATGATGAAATTGTGGTGGGCCTTCACGGATTCGAACCGCGGACCAACCGGTTATGAGCCGGTAGCTCTAACCGCTGAGCTAAAGGCCCAAACTGCCTTCGGCGAAAAGGTCGCCACAGCACAACGCTTGTATATAGTATACCATTTTAGATAAAAAGTCAAGTGTTTTTTTGCCTTTCGTTGGAAAAATTTTTCGACGAAGGCTTTCTTTTTTCTTCGTCTTTCGACAGGATTTTTTCTCCCGTCGCCCTTATAATGAATATAACGCAAACAAGGGGGTAAAATATGCAAGTTTCATTGCAGGAAAGAGGAGGCGTGTTGTATATTTTTTTAGACGGGGAGTTGGACGAGCATACTGCCGCCGACGCCCGTCGTTATATCGATTCCGCCGTGTTAAAGTATACCCGTATCAACAAGGCTGTGATAGATTTGTCAAAGGTAGCGTTTATGGATTCGACGGGGATAGGATTTTTAATAGGCAGGTACAAGGCGTTTCGTCGATTTGGGCTACCCGTGTACATAGCGAACCCCAATCGTGCGACTGATAAGATATTATTGATAGGCGGCATATACGCCATTATTCCAAAGGTATAAAAGGGGATAGACGATGAAAAATACGATGAAATTAGAGATTTTAGCGCAGAGCGTCAACGAAAGTTTTGCGCGTAGTACGGTGGCGGCGTTTGCCCTGCCACTCAACCCGTCCCTGTCCGCGCTGTCGGACATTAAGACTGCGGTCAGTGAGGGGGTGACCAACGCAATCGTACACGCGTACCGAGACGAGACGGACGAGGATAAGAAGAAGATTTTTTTAGAGGCGGAGATTTTCGACGAGAAGGGGCGGAAGGGGATACATATTGTCATCACCGATCACGGGAAAGGGATAGAGGACGTGCCGCAGGCAATCTCCCCTTTTTACACGACCTTAGACGGAGAGGAGAGGTCGGGCATGGGTTTCACCGTTATGCAGACGTTTATGACGGATATGCAGGTGGAGAGCGAGCCAGGCAAAGGCACCCGCGTGACGCTGACGAAAATTTTGGACGAAGACGAACGGTAATGCTGGAAGAAAGTTTGACAATCGAATACGTCCGCCGTGCAAAACAGGGGGATAACGACGCCAAAACGTTGCTGTTAGAGAGCAATATTTCGCTGGTCAAAAGTATCGTAAAAAGGTATCTTGGCAAGGGGGTGGAATACGACGATTTGTTTCAACTCGGCTGTATGGGATTTTTGAAGGCGATTACGGGTTTTGACGAGAGTTTCGGCGTAAAATTTTCCACTTACGCCGTGCCTATGATTGCGGGCGAAATCAAGCGTTTTATGCGAGACGACGGGTCGGTGAAGGTTTCGCGCGCCCTCAAACAAACGGCAAAGGAGATGAGCGCGTACATCGAGGCGTATTCGGTGTCGCACGGCAGACAGCCGACTATGTCGGAGGTGGCGAAAAAATTCCATTTGGAGGAGAGCGAGGCGGTATTCGTGCTCGGCTCGTCCAAGATGCCTTTGTCGCTATACGGCGGTGTGGAATACAAAGACGGCAGCGCGAGGGAGTTGGTGGATTTGTTGCCTGCGCAAGACAACCAAGAGGATATGCTGGACGGCATGTTGCTGCGCGGTGCGATAGAGGCGTTGCCGGAGCGGGAGAGGAAGATTATCGTGCTACGATATTTTCGAGATATGACGCAGAGCGAGGTGGCGGAGAAAATCGGCGTCAGTCAGGTGCAGGTGTCTAGGATAGAGAGCAAAATCATCAAGGAATTCCGCAAAAAATTGATGGGATAGGGCGAGAGAGGAAAAATTTTTCTTTCTCGCCCCTTTTTTTGCTTTGCAAACGCGTAAAAATTTGTTATAATCGTGGTATGAAAAAAGAAGTGAAACAAGAAACACCCTCCATCAAATCCCTGCGTAATTTCAACTTGCAACAAAGCGCAGGGTTTACCTTTTCGGCTAGCACCATATTAATGGTGCTCGTCTCCATCGTATTTGTGATTATTCTCGGTGCGTGCGGAGTCGTAATCAATCCTGACGATAGACCCGACTGGTATCTGTACGTATCTTTCTTATTGCCGCAGTTGGTCTTCGTGATCGTGACGCTCGTGATGATTTTCGTGGCGAAGACGCCGATTAAGGAAGTGACGGGCAAACCGCACTGGAAGTATTTTTTGATTGCCCTCGTCTTGCAATTCGGCTTGATTTCCCTCTCCGAACTCAACGCGCTTTTCGTGGATTGGTTGCAGACGTTGGGGCTGGAAGTACCGCCTGTGAGTATCCCTTCGACGCAAGGGTGGGGCATAGTCGGCGTCATGGCGGTCGTCGCCTTCTTGCCTGCGGTGTTGGAAGAGGTGATTTTCCGTGGCTTCGTGTTGCGTGGCTTGAAAGATTTTGGACTGGCGGCGTCCGTGTTGCTTTGCGGCGCTCTCTTTTCCATTTATCATCAAAACCCCGCGCAGACGATTTACCAGTTTTGTTGCGGTGCGTGTTTTGCGCTGATTGCCTTCCGCTCGGGCAGCGTATTCCCGACCATGGTGGCGCACTTTATCAACAACGCCGTCATCGTCTTGTACTATCACTTTACGGGCAACGAAACGATGCCCGTGCCTTGGCCCGTGACGGTGATTGCCGCCGTGTGTTTGGCACTGTCCGTCGGCTATCTTATCTTCTTGGATAAGAAAAAGCCGTCCGCCGATATCGCCCAGTCGCAAGAGCCGCCCCAAAAAGACGTAAAAGGTTTTTGGCTTGCCGCCGCGCTCGGCATCGTCGTATGCGTGGTCAACTGGGTGAGCGCACTCTTGTAAGGATAGGATTATGCAAAAGATATATTTCGTCGTCGTGGGTAAGATAAAAGAGTCGTTCTATCGCGAAGCGATAGCAGAGTACGTGAAGCGCCTTTCCCGCTTTGCCAAAGTCGAGATAAAGGAACTTGACGAAGGCAAGGACTTGGAGGAAGAGGGGGAGGCTATTTTGCGTGCCGTGCGCGGCTACGTCGTCGCGCTCGCCGTAGAGGGTAAACCCCTTTCCAGCGAAGGGCTTGCTAAAAAGATTAAGGAGATAGGCGATAGCGGCAAGGAGATGACCTTTGTCATCGGCTCCAGCGAAGGGCTTTGCGACAAGGTGAAAAAAGCGGCGGATTATCGTCTCTCTTTTTCGGAGATGACCTTCCCTCATCAGTTGATGCGGGTGATTTTAGCAGAGCAGGTCTATCGCGCCTTTATGATCAACGCAGGCGCAACTTATCACAAGTAAGGAAAGGATATGAGAAGACTTAACCAAGACGAAAAATTCATGCGTAAAGCGATTGCTGTAGCAAAGCGAGGCTTAAAGGAAGGGGAGGTGCCCATCGGCGCCGTCGTCGTCTTTGAAGGCAAGGTGGTGGCAAGGGGCTACAACCGCAGGGCGCGTCTGCAACTCGCCTCGGCGCACGCGGAGATGATGGCGATTGATAAGGCGTGTAAAAAATTCGGCTCGTGGCGGTTGCCTGAGGGGTGCAAACTGTACGTGACCTTAGAGCCTTGTCCCATGTGCATGGGCGCGGCGCTCAACGCGCGCGTGGACGAAATTTATTTCGGCGCCTACGAGCAAAAGGGTCGTTCTTTGACTTCGGCGCTTGCCGACGCCAACCTTCTCAATCATAAGACGGAGGTGATAGGCGGGGTGTTGGAGGAGGAGTGTTCCTCTTTGCTTACGGGATTTTTCTCCGCCCTTCGTCAAAAGGCGAAAGAGGAAAAGGCGCGTGCGACGGACGAGGACGCCAAACCCAACCCGTGACCGCGGAAAAAAATCAAGTTTTCTTTTTTTATAAAAAAGTAGGGATAACCTATTGACTTTTAGAGGGAAAACGATTATTATATTATAGTGGCTTTGGCGGCGTGCCGTCACGGCCCGTAGCGACAGGAAAAAGCCGACCCCAACCGCGGAAAAGCGGTGCAGGACGGACAAAAATACAAGGAAGGATATATCAATGATTGCTCACGGAAACGAAATCAAGTTGTTCTGCGGGAACTCCAACCGCCCTTTGGCGGAAGCAATTGCCAAGAAACTCAATACCGAGTTGGGCGGCATCGAAGTGACCACCTTCTCGGACGGTGAAATCAACGTCCACATCGAAGAGACGGTACGTGGTAGAGATTTGTTCATTATTCAATCGACGTCTTCTCCCGTCAACGATAATTTGATGGAACTGTTAATTATGATCGACGCGGCGAAACGTGCGTCCGCTGCTCGTATTACGGCTGTTATCCCTTATTTCGGGTACGCTCGTCAAGATAGAAAGGCGCGCTCTCGTGATCCCATCACGGCGAAACTCACCGCCAACTTGTTGACGGCTGCAGGCGCAGACAGAGTGCTGACGATGGACTTGCACGCAGACCAAATTCAAGGCTTCTTCGATATCCCCGTCGACAACCTGCTCGGCGGTCCTACGCTCTACAATTACTTCTCTAAAGAAGTAAAAGTCGATTGCGTCGTGGCTCCCGATATGGGCAGTGTAAAACGTGCAAGAAAGGTCGCTGAAAAATTCGGCGTGCCCATTGCAATCATTGACAAACGTCGTCCTAAGGCGAACGTAATGGAAGTAATGAACATTATCGGCGACGTCAACGGCAAACGTTGCTTGATGCTTGACGATATGATTGATACGGCTGGTACCATCTGCCAAGGCGCGGCGGCACTTAAAGACGCAGGCGCTACGGAGATTTACGCAGGCTGTACGCACGCGGTCCTCAGCGGTCCTGCGGTAGAGCGCCTTGAAAAATCGGCTATCACGAAACTCGTGATGCTCGATACCGTACAGTTGCCCCAAGAAAAGATGCGCGACAAGTTCAAGATTTTGAGCGTTGCCGACGTCTTTGCCGCGGCTATCGAGAACGTATACCTCGACAAGCCTATGTCCAAATTGTACGACTAATTTTATCGATAATTCCGCCGCCGCATAAAACGCGGCGGCGATTTCGTAAGGAGAAGATATGTATCTAATCGTAGGGCTTGGCAATCCCGATAAAAAATACGAAAAGACCTTCCACAACGTCGGGTATATGGCGGTGGGTGACGTCGCCGAAAAACTGGGCGTGAAGTTCAAAAAGAAGGAGTGCGAGGCGCTTATCGCCGAGGCGTTCGTCGGCGGTGAAAAGGTGATTATCGCCCGTCCCGTCACCTATATGAACAATTCGGGCAGGGCGGTCAAACAACTGATGGCAAAGTATAAGATAGCCCCTAGCAATTTGTTGGTTATCTACGACGATTACGATTTGCCTAAAGGCAAATTGCGTATTCGCGCGGCGGGCAGTGCCGGCACCCACAACGGTATGCGTAGCATTTTGGGGGAAACGGGGCTGAAAGATTTTGCTAGGATTCGTATCGGTATCCGCGACGAGGCTGTCAATATCCCCATCGTCGATTACGTGCTCTCCGAGGTGAGAAAAGAAGATTACGCCTTGTTTATCGACGCCTGTGGCAAAGCGGCTGAGGCGGCGATTGAGTTTGCACAAGGCAAGACGATAGACCTCGTGATGGGCAAGTTTAACAGCAACGCATGATATAGGGAAGTTATGCAAAAGGACTTTTTCCGTCTACACAATTTAGGAGAGGATTACGCCTCTTTGGCTACGGAGATCCGCCGCGGTACGCCGACGGCGGTTTTTGGCGTACAAGACGGGATAAAGTATCTGCTTTCCTCCCTCGTAGATTATCCGGTATTATACGTGACGGCGGACGCAGTCTCCGCCCAACGTGCCGCCCAGAACGCCGCTTCTTTTTCGGGTAAGGCGACGGCGGTTATCGCCTCTAAAGACGAGGTGCTCTCTTATAAGAGAGCATTGTCAAAAGATTCCCTGTTTCGTCGTATCCAAGGTTTAGACGCCTTGCTTGTCGGCTGTCCTTTCGTCGCCGCGGAGATAGACTCGCTGATGCAACTTTTCCCCAAGCGGCTACCGACGATTACGTTGACGGAAGGGGCAGATTTTCCCTTTGAGGAATTGCCGAAACGCCTAATTGAGATGGGCTACGTCCGTGCTTTCGAGGTGGAGACGAAAGGGGTATTCGCCCTGCGAGGCGACATTTTAGATATCTATCCCGTCGGGGCGGAGAATCCCGTCCGCGTCGACTTTTTCGGCGATACGGTGGAGAAAATCAAGCCGTACGATATCGCGACAGGCAACCGCTTAGAGCCGCGAAAAAGTTTGCGGATATTGCCTGCCTGCGACGCGTTCGTGACCGAGGCGGACGAGCCGACGATTCGTGCCGCCTTGCAGTCGGGGTTGAAGGAATTTTCGTCCGTTCAAGCCTACGAGCGTGCAAAAGACCTCGCCGAAGGGCTCCAGGAGGACAAAAACACCTCCTTTTTATTGCCCCTTTTAGAGAATTCGACGGATATTTTCTCTCTCTTGCCCGAAGATACGGTAATAGTCTTCGACGAAGGCAAGCAAATATGGGACAAAATGAACGGGCTGTATCAGGAGCGGGACGAGCGGTTTGCACGCCTGCACGAAGGCGGCGAGGCGTTCGAATTTTGTAAAAAACAGTATTTAGACCAGTCTTTCTTCTTGCAAAAATTGCACGAAAGACGGGTGCTTGCCCTGCAAACTTTTACGGGCAATCCTTTCTTTTTCCAGCCGTTAAAGATTTTTAATCTTTCCGTCACGCCGACGTCCAAGTATTTCAACGCCGTCCCTGCCTTGTTGACGGATATCCGCAACTGGTTAAAAGGGGACTATCGTATCCTTTTGTACTGTGGCGACGAGGCTCGCGCAGAGAAAATGCGCGGCTTGCTGAGGGACGAATATTTGCCTTTGACCCCCTTGCCTGAGTCGCAAGAGGACTGGACGGGCATAAGCGTATTGTCCGATTTTGCGGACAAAGGGTTCGTGTTGCACGGCTGTAAGACGGCGGTGATTGCGACGGGCGATTTGTATACGAAGACGCTGGTATCGACGAGGCTGCGACGCAAACGCGGCGATATGTTTTCCGCGCCCGAGGTGGGGGATTACGCCGTCCACGAAAAACACGGCATCGGTCGGGTAATCGGCACCAAAAAGATAGAGACCCTCGACGGCGTGAAGGAGTACATCGCCTTGGAGTATAAAGGCGGCGACACCCTTTACGTCCCCGTTGAGAATTTGGACGTGCTCTCCAAGTACGTCGGCGAGGCAAACCCTGCGCTTAGCCGTATCGGCGGCGCCGACTTTGAAAGGGTAAAGGAACGGGTTAGGAATTCCATCAAAAAACTCGCCTTCGACCTCAAAAAACTGTACGCGGACAGGGCGGAGTCGCGCGGCTACGCCTTCCCCGACAACGAGGTGTTCATGCAGGAGTTCGAGGATGCTTTCCCGCACGAACTCACCCCCGATCAAGCGGCGAGCGTCGCGGAAATCAAGGGGGACATGTACGCGCCGAAGGTAATGGATAGGCTACTTTGCGGCGACGTGGGCTTTGGAAAGACGGAGGTGGCTTTCCGTGCCGTTTTCCTTGCCGTTTTGGCGGGTAAACAGGCGGCGCTTTTGTGCCCGTCCACCGTCCTTTGCGCTCAGCATTTCAATACGGCAAAGGCACGCTTTGAGGGATTTGGCGTGCGGGTAGGTATGCTCAGCCGATTCAACACGAAAAAGGAGCAAGAAAAGACGTTAAAAGACCTTGCGGAGGGGAAGATTGACTTCGTCGTCGGCACCCACCGTTTGCTGTCCGCGGACGTCCGTTTTGCCGACCTTGGCTTGCTCGTCCTCGACGAGGAACAGCGATTCGGCGTAGAACACAAAGAAAAGATCAAGACGATGCGCAAGGATATCGATTGCCTGACGATGACGGCGACGCCCATTCCACGCACCCTGCATATGTCCCTTTCGGGGATAAGGGATATCTCGACGATTCACACGCCGCCCGTGGCGCGCCTGCCCGTGCAGACGTACGTCGTAGAGGAGACGGAGACGCTGATAAGAGACGTTTGCCTGCGCGAACTTGCCCGTGGCGGACAGGTATTTTTGTTGTACAACCGCGTGGAAAGCATCGCGACTTTCGCCCATAGGATAGGCGAGATTTTGCCTGAGGCAAAGATAGGCGTGGCGCACGGAAGAATGGAAAAAACGGCACTCGAAAACGCCGTTTACGATTTCTACGCAGGCAAGACGAATTTGCTGATAACGACGACGATTATCGAGAACGGTATCGACCTTCCCAACGCCAACACGATCCTCGTCATCGACAGCGATAGGCTGGGCATCTCGCAACTCTACCAACTCAAAGGCAGGGTGGGGCGAAGTTCGCGCCTTGCTTACGCATATTTCACCTACAAGGCACACCGCGTCATGAGCGACAACGCTTCGGCACGACTCCGTGCGATTATGGAATTTACCGAACTGGGTTCCGGATACAAACTTGCGATGCGCGATTTGGAGATTCGTGGCGCAGGCAACGTGCTGGGTGCGGAACAGCACGGACATATGGATAGGGTGGGATACGAATTGTATTCTAAACTCCTCAAAGAGGAGATTACAGGCGAAAAGCAATCGATGGCGGAGTTGGATATTCAGGTCGGCGCGTATATTCCCGAGAGTTATATCGAGTCGTCGGCAGGTAGGCTGGACGCGTATAAACAAATTGCGGAGATACAGTCGCTCGCCGATTATAAGCGGGTGTACGATTCCCTGAAAGAAACGTACGGGGAACTCCCCTCGTCGGTGGGTAATTTGCTAGTGATAGCGGCGTTGAAAGCGTACGCACAGAAATTCGGCGTAGAGCGGATAGCGATTAAGGCAGGCGTAGGCAGGTTGCAGTTCTCGTCTGTGGAGACGTTGGGCAAAAAAGGCGTGCTTGCGGCGATGGAAGGGTGCGGAAAACACGTCCGCTTGGATATGTCCAGCGCCCCCGTCGTCGAGATGGGCGGATACAAGTCCAACACGCAATTGATGGCGGAAATGACGAAATTTTTGAAATTTGCGCTAACTTTCACAAAAGAATAAGGGTAAAACCCTTGCGCATTTTCGAAAAATAGGCTATAATATACCTTGTGGACACATGCCGTCTTATAAAGACGGAAGATAAAGATTGCCACGATACCGCAAAACGGAGTAGGATATGAGCAAAAAGAAAGGTGTAAAAGTAGTAAGTGCGTTGTGTATGGCGGCGGCGTTGACCTTTGGCGCTACTGCTTGCGACGCGTTTATTACGACGAACAGCGACGCGGATTTGAAACAGGTCGTAGCGACGGTTAATATTTCTTCTCGCCTCAGTGAAGAACAAGACGTCCGCGCGGCGGCGATCCAAGCGCTGGTAGATATGGGCGGCTTGCGCACCGACGTGCCCAAGCGCGACCTCATCGCGTTCTATATGAGCACGGGCTATCAGTACGTAGAGAGTTATGGCTACGAGGCGACCTTCAATATGTTGTTGGATTCCCTCGTCGACCGCAAGGTAATGGTGCAATACGCGATGGCGTACTATTTGGACAAGTTAGATCCTACGCCCGCAGATAAGACCGATTCCTTAGTCGACGGTTGTATCGATTACGTGCAAGACGCGCTTGATAGCGCCGAAGGCGTAGCGAAGAACCATCCCGAAGTTTTCACGCTCCAGTATTTCTTGACCAACGGCGGCAAAGGAAATCTTGTTGACGAGAACAACACGAAAGATTACGACAAGGCGGTTTACAACCTGAAAAAATCGGTCAACGACAGCCTTGACTCTGCGGAGAAGAGTTATATTAAAGAAAAGAGCGACTCGCACGAACACGGCGAGGTGCGCACCCTTCCTACGGGCGCTGGTACGGAAAAGAGCGATTATTACGTCGCTCCCGTCGAGGAAGTAGGCGGTGTGAAAGCGTACGAGATTTACAACGGTTTCAACGACGAATCCGCTTGCTACGGCTACGAGGCTTTGGACGGTTCGACGAAGGTGACGAGACTTAAGGCGTACAACTCCTTCCTCCGCAACTTGCAGAACAACGACTTGATTAAAGAGGGCGAGGATACGACCGACTTCACGAAGATGGACTACTACTACGTGGAACTTGCCAACCAGTTAGAGGTCGCCCTCATCACCAAGTACACGGAAGATTTGGAAAAAGAGGCGGAAGACGAGTTGTTGCGCAACGACCCCAACAGTTACGTCGATAGCAGATACAACGAGACGAAAGCAAAGGAAAAGGAAAAATACGACGAGAACGAAAGTGCCTTCGAGGAGGCGCTCAACGGCTTGAGCGATACGACTCTGCCTTTGTACTCGCCGAAGGCGGGCTACGGCTTGGTCTACAATATTCTTATTCCCTTCTCCGCTTCGCAGAACGATAAGTACACGGCGGAGCAAGCCCGCGACAGGACGGATACGGAGTTGGCTACGTACAGGGCGAACCTTTTGATGGACGTACAGTCGAAAGACTTGCGTACCTCTTGGTTTAGCGAACACGAAGACGACAATTACGCGTACGCCTCTACGGGTGCGAGTGGTGTTGATTATTACGGCACCGAAAGCAACTACCTCTTCTTCGAAGACAATTACACCAACACCGAAAAGTACGAAGCAATCGGTCAGTACTTGGGCAAATACGCCTTCAACGGCACCGTGACCAAGACGGACGATAAGTTCACCGTAAAAGCCAAGAAGATGGGCATTGACGCGTTTATCGCCGAGATGGAAGCGTATATGGCTTTCGCAACGGGCAAGACCGTGTCGGGCGATAAGTACGATAAGTACGTCGGTCCTAACGGCTTAGATAATAATGGCAATCCGTACGACTACGATGTGAATTTGAAGAAATTCAACGACTATTCGCAGTTTATGTACTATACGGGTAAGGTAAACTTTGCGGCGGGCGACGTCTCCGCAGACAACTACTTCGTCAAAGACACGGTAGCCAACAAAGCGGTTTCCGCGTTCAACGAGTTGATGTTTGCATACAGCACGGACACGGGCTGTCTCAACACCTATATGGGCTACGTGGTATCCCCTTATAAGACGAGTTTCGTGCCCGAATTCGAATACGCGGCGCAATACGCGATTAGGGAACTTGGCGTCGGCGGCTACGTCGTATGTCCTTCCACCTACGGCTGGCACATCATCTACGTGACTCACGTTTACGGCGAGGGCGACGTGTACGAAGGCTTTAAGAAGGACCAAAAGGATACGGACGGCACCTTCTCGCAACTTTACTTTGATAAGATTAAGGAGTCTTTCGTCGGCACCTACGCGCAAAAAGTGCAAGACAACGCACTCAAGGCGTATAACACCGATTCCACGGTGGTGCGCTATCCCGACAGATACAAGAACTTAACGGAATTAGGTTAATCGAAAACCGACCCATTTTTGGGTCGGTTTTTTCGCAAAAAAAATTTTTTTGATATTGACAATGCGACAAAAAATTGATATACTAATAGTATATCAACGAAGAAACGTTTTGGTGGTGTGATTATGGCTAACGAACTCGTACAATCTATCAAGGACGCAGAGGCGCGCGCAGCGTCGATTAAAGACGAGGCGGCCGCTGAGGCGCAGTCGATTATTTTATCGGCGGAAAAGGCGGCAAAGGAACTGGAAAAGACGTCCGCAGAGGAGTGCAGGTCGTACGCCGAGACGCACTTAAAGGCGGTGGAGGCAGACGCGCAAAAGGCGTACGACACCGAGATTGCGCAAGGCAAACGTCGCGCGGAAAAATACGCGGAGAACATTTTGAATAGCACCGATATGGCAGGCGAGATCGTAAGGAGAATCGTGAATGGCAGTCGTTGAGATGAAAAAACTCAACCTCATCGCCATGTCTTACGACAAAGACGAGATACTCGACGCTTTGCAAAAGACGGGCGCGGTAGAGGTGAAGGCGCATACGGACACGGAAGATACTTTCGTGCCCGCCGTTTGCGTGGACGAGTTAACCGAGGAGTTGGCGTTCACGGAGACCGCGCTGGAACTGTTGTCCAAGGGCGTATACGCCTACCAGTCGGAGAACAATCTAAAAGAAAAACCTGAAAAGGACGGATTTTTCGTCACGTACGAGGACTTTTTGGCTGCGAAAAACTCTCGCGAAAAAGTCAAAGGCTACGTCGAGAAAATCAACGCCTTGACGGCGGAAAAGCAGTCGTTAAAATCCGCTCTTGCGGCGGTGGAAAAACGGATAGCGGAGGCTGCGCCTTACGCCTCGCTGAAGGAGCCGTTTACGGGCTTTGCGCCCACTGCCAAATCGCAGACGAGGATAGGGCTTTTGCCTACGGCAAAGGTGGAAGAGTTTAAGACGGCGCTCGACGAGGTTTCGCTCGCGGCGGCAGAGACGCTTGACGAGGCGGACGGCAAGACGCTGTTGCTCGTCGTATGGCACAAGAGCGTGTCGGCAGAGATGGATAGCGTATTGTCCGCGTACTCTTTGACGGCTTGCCCCTACGAAGGGGATATTTGCGGCAAGGAAATCTACGACGCGGCGATTGCTGAAAAGGCGAAGATAGAGGCGGCTTTGAAGGAAAACGGCGCCGCTATGTACGCGTTAAAAGAAAAAATCAACGAAATCAAACTCTATATCGACCACTTGACTTTTGCGATTGAAAAAGAGATGTCGGGCGAAAAACTCCGCGCGACGGAGTGTACCTTCTTTTTGGAGGCGTTCGTACCCGCAGGTAGCGAGGAGACGGTCGAAAAAGCAATCGAAGGGGTATCCAAAGCCACGTACGTGCAATTCAGCGACGTCGGCGAAGAGGAAGACGCCCCGACCTTGCTCAAAAACAACGGTCTGGTCAGCAACTTCGAAGGGATTACCAACACCTTCTCGACGCCCAATTATCGGGAGTTCGACCCCAACACGGTAATGAGTATTTTTTACGCGCTGTTTATGGGCTTTATCGTCGGCGACTGGGGCTACGGACTATTGATGATTATCGTCGGTGGCTATTTGTGGTGGCGGGATAGAAAATACCCTACGGGTATGTCCCGCTTGGCGGCGGTATTCGCCTTTTCGGGTTTCTTCGCGCTTTTCTGGGGCGTGCTGTTCAACTCCTTCTACGGCTTTGCGCCGTTGCCGTTTACGGTGATGCCCAATCCACAAGAAGGGAGATGTACGTTCATAGGGATAGAAGTTCCCAGCGTGCTCGCGTTTTGTCTGGTGCTGGGCGTCGTGCATATTTGCGTGGGTTATATATGCAAAGCCTATCAGTTTTTCAGGAGAGGCAAGGTATTCGACGGCATCTGTGAAGGGCTGTCTTGGGCGATTTTCTCCCTTGGCGTAGGGCTTGCGATTGCAGGTTTTACCGAAGGATTGTTCCCTTGGGATTTGTCCGTGCTTGCCCCCGTTGGCGGTATCATAGCAGGCGTAGCGTTGGTGTTTGCCGTATTCACGGCAGGCCGCCACGAAAAGTTCGTTGGAAAATTCATCAAAGGCTTCGGCGCCTTGTACGGGATTATCGGTTTTGCGTCGGATATCGTCAGTTATGCGCGCTTGTACGGGTTAATGCTGTCGGGCGCGGTAATCGCGGGCATAATCGCGAACGCGATGAAGACTTTCCTTGCGATGGGCAACGTCTTTTTGATTATCTTGGGCGTAGTCTTGCTCGTCGTCGGCAATCTTTTCAACTTAGTGATCGGCTTGTTGGGTGCCTATATCCACGATTCGAGGTTGCAGTACGTCGAGTTCTATGGCAGATTCTACGAAGGGGAAGGGGAGTTGTTCCGTCCCTTGGGCTCCACCCAAAAATACGTGCGCTTGGTGCGTGAAAAGATGTAATCTTTCTCTTTGGAGAAAAATATAAAGAAGAAAATAAAAATCGGAGGATTTTATTATGAACGGTTATTCTTTGGCTATGATAGGTATCGCCTTGACGGTACTTCTTTGCGGCGTTGGCTCCTGTATCGGCTTGATGCAGACGAGTTCGGCGGCGGCAGGCGTATTGAGTGAGGACCCTAAAAAATTCGGTAAAGTTATGGTCCTCGTGTTGCTTCCCGCTACGCAAGGTCTTTACGGCTTTATTATCGGTATCATCGCGTCTGGTTCGGCTACGCCCGAGATGGATTTTGCTGCGGCGTGGGCGTTAATCGGTGCGCTGTTGCCTATTATGATATCCGGTTTGACGTCGGCTATCTTCCAAGGCAGATCGGCAGTCAAGTGTATCTACGCGGTTGGCAAACAAGAAAGCCTCGGCGGTAAATTGATCGTGTACCCTGGTATGATCGAGTTCTATGCGATTTTGGGCTTGATTATCTCTATTATGTTGGTGTAATAAAGGAAAGATATGTCGAAAGAAACTATCGTAAGCCGTATTATAGCGGACGCGGAGGCGGAGGCGGCAGAGATTGTCGCCACGGCGAAAACCCGCGCGGAGACTATATTGGCGTCTGCGCGTATGCAGGCGGAAAAAGATAGGCTTGCCACGGAAAAGGAAGTCGAAGAAAAGGCTCGTGATATCCGCGAGAAGAAGGCGGCGGCAGCAAGGCTGGACGGTGCCAAGATTTTGCTTGCGGCAAAGCGTAGCGTCATCGACGGCGTGTACGCCCGTGCACTTGAGCGTATGGTCGCCATGAGCAAGGAGGAGGCGGTAAAACTCTCCTCGTCGCTACTTTCTGCCTACGCCGACGAAGGGGATACCGTATACTTTGCGGAGAACTTTAAGTACGTGGACGACGTGGCGATTTTACCTATCGTAAAAGCAAAAAAACTGATTATTTCCACCACCCGTGTCCGTCTTGACGGCGGTTTTATGCTGGTGGGTAGAAAATCGGACAAAAATCTTTCCTACGGCGCGTTGCTTGCGGCGGACAGGGAAGAATACCAGTCGGATATAGCAAAGAAGTTATTTTAAGGGACGCATTATGGCATTAGACGTGACGTATACCAACGGCGTAATAGCGGTTAGGGAAAAATATTTGCTGGGCGACGCGTTGCTCCGCTTGTGCGAGACGGACGCGGCGACGGCTTTTCGCGCCCTTTGCGAGCGTGGCTTTGGCGGGGGAGCCGAGACGGCTAACGACCCGTTTGCGTACGAAAAACTAATCGTCAAAGAGGAAGATAATATTGACGCGTTCGTGCGAGAATACGCGCCCACCCGCGCGGAGAAAGCCTTCTTTTTGGCGCCCAACGATTTCCACAACGCGAAAGTGCTGTTGAAGGCGAAATATTTAGGCGCCGATCCCGCTTTAATGTTGGCGGCGGACGGGCTCGTCGACAAGCAGTCGTTGCAGGCGTGTTTTGAAAAAGAGGACTTTTCCGCGATTGAGGACGTCTACCTTCGCACGGCGTGTGAGGAAGGGCTTGCTTATACGAAAGGGGAAGAGGTGTCCGGCGCCGTCTTGGGCGACTTGTTCGAGAGAAAGTGCAGGGAGCATTTGGCAAAGGCGTGTCGATTCAACGGCACCTTGAAAAAATTACTCCAGCAAAAGACGGATATGCAGAATATTTTAATCGCCTTCCGTTGCGAGGACGAAGAGGAGGCGGCGACGCAATTTATCCACGGCGGCACCTTTCAAGAGAAGGATTTATCAAAATTATTTTTGCCCGACGTGGAGCAAATCGAAGATGCGTTTTCGGGCACGAAATGGCAAGACTTTATCAATCTTTGTCTTAAAGACAAAAGGGAGGGGCGTCCCCCCGTCTTAGCAGAAAGAAAACTGGACGGATTCGAGACGGAATATTTCTACGAGCGCCGTTTCGAGTTGAAGAATTCTCAACCCTTTTTATACTATATATCCCGTCGCAAGACGGAGTGTGCCAACGTCCGAATCGTGATGGCGTGTCTGTTGGCAGGCTTTGGCGAGGCGGAGATTAAAAAGCGCCTTCGCGGTGTCTAAAAGGAGGAGAAGATGCAAGGAAAGATGGCAATCGTCGGCGACGGCGACAGCATAACCGTATTCAAGGCGGCAGGCGTGTCCGCTTATCCCGTGGAAGACGAGAAAAAGGCGAGAGAAACGATTAGAAAGATAGCAAAAGACTACAAGATAATTTTCCTGACGGAGAATTTAGCACGGCAGTTGGCGGACTTTTTAAGGCGTTTCGACGAAGAACCTTATCCCGTGGTACTCTCTATCCCGTCCGCCGACGGTGGTAGCGGCTACGGCAACGAAATTTTGAAAAAGGCAATGGAGCGTGCCTTGGGCGTGGATATCCTTTTCCACGACTGACGCGCAAGGAGAAATAATATGGCAGGAAGAACTGTAAAAATTTCAGGACCTTTGATTATAGCGGAAGGAATGGCAGACGCGAAATTATACGACGTCGTCCGCGTCTCCGAAAAGGGGCTTATCGGTGAAATTATCGAACTTCGTGGCGATAAGGCGTCCATACAGGTATACGAAGAGACGTCGGGCTTAAAGCCAGGCGACGAAGTATATTCCACGGGCGAGCCCTTGTCGGCGGAACTTGCCCCTGGTCTAATCACGGGTATTTTCGACGGAATTCAGCGTCCTTTGACGACCTTGTATTTTCAGTACGGGGACAGGATTTCGCGCGGCGTATCCGTCAACAATTTGGATAGAAAAAAGAAGTGGTTTTTCAACCCGACGGTAAAGGTGGGCGACTGGGTCGTAGCGGGCGACGAACTCGGCTACGTCAACGAAACGGCTATCGTCAAGCACAAAGTGCTTGTACCCTTTGGCGTAGAGGGCAAAATCACGTCCATAGTGAAAGGGGAATACACGATAGAGGAGACGATTGCCGTCGTGCAAACGGCAGAGAAAGCGACCCCTATCCGTATGCTCCAAAAGTGGCCCGTGCGTAAGGGCAGACCCTACAAAGAGAAACTTTCCCCCAACAAACCCATGGTGACGGGTCAGCGCGTCATCGACACCCTTTTCCCGATTGCAAAAGGTGGCGTTGCGGCAGTCCCTGGTCCATTTGGTAGCGGTAAGACGGTCGTGCAGCACCAACTTGCAAAATGGGCGGACGCGGACATCATCGTCTACGTCGGTTGTGGCGAGCGTGGCAACGAAATGACGGACGTTCTCAACGAATTTCCGGAGTTGAAAGACCCGAAGACGGGCGAGCCGTTGATGAAACGCACGGTGCTGATCGCCAACACTTCGGATATGCCTGTGGCGGCGCGCGAAGCGTCCATTTATACGGGTATCACGATTGCGGAATATTTCCGCGATATGGGCTACAACGTCGCGATTATGGCAGATTCTACCTCCCGTTGGGCGGAGGCACTCCGCGAAATGAGCGGTCGTTTGGAAGAGATGCCTGGCGACGAAGGGTATCCCGCATATCTTTCCAGCCGCCTTGCGGAATTCTACGAAAGGGCGGGCATCGTCCGCTTGCAAGGACAAAAAGAGAGGGTGGGCTCGGTCACGGCAATCGGTGCCGTATCCCCTCCTGGAGGCGACTTGAGCGAACCCGTCGCGCAGGCGACGCTCCGTATCGTAAAGGTATTCTGGGGGCTTAGTTCCGCGCTGGCGTATAAGCGACATTTCCCTGCGATTGACTGGCTGATTAGTTATTCGTTGTACGCGGACAAAATGCGTGACTGGTACGACGCGCAAATCGGCAAAGAATTTTTACAATATCGTCAATTCGTGATGACGGTATTGCAAGAGGAGGCGGCGCTGGACGAGATCGTCCGCCTCGTCGGTATGGACGCGCTCTCCTCGAAGGATAGGTTGACGATGGAGACGGCGAAGATTATCCGTGAGGACTATCTGCACCAAAACGCCTTCCACGACGTCGACACGTTCACTTCGATGAAGAAACAATATTTGATGTTAAAACTCATTTATGAGTTTAACAGCCTCGGCCGTGCGGCGATTGCCGCCTACGTAGACCTCGACGATATCTTGGCGCTTTCCTGCGTGGAGAGTATCGGCAGGGCGAAATATATCACGGAAGAAAACTTGGACGATTTTGACGAAATATTCAAGACGATGCACGCGCAAATCGGCGACTTGACGGAAGGGGGTAGAGAAGATGTATAAGGAATATAAGACCATCCGCGAAGTCGTCGGCCCCTTGATGGTGGTCGAAGGGGTAGAGGGCGTTGCGTACAACGAACTCGTTGACATCGTCAATTCCAACGGCGAACTCCGCCGTGGCAAGGTGTTGGAGATTAATCGCGACAAAGCGGTCGTGCAGTTGTTCGAGAACTCTCAAGGTCTGCAAATTTCAGGTGCGAAAGCCCGTTTCTTAGGTCACAGCCAAAGGCTGGCGGTGTCGGGCGATATGTTGGGTAGGGTGTTCGACGGTATGGGCAACCCTCGCGACGGCGGTGCCCCCGTTATCCCCGAAAAGATGCTGGACATCAACGGCGAGCCTATCAATCCTGCTGCGCGCGATTACCCCAACGAATTTATCCAGACGGGTATCTCCGCTATCGACGGCTTGAACACGCTCGTTAGAGGGCAAAAATTGCCTGTGTTCTCCATGAGTGGTTTGCCCCACGCGGAACTCGCCGCTCAAATTGCAAGACAGGCAAAGGTGCGTGGTAAGGATTGTCAGTTCGCCGTCGTTTTCGCGGCGATAGGTATCACCTTCGAAGAGGCGCAGTATTTCGTCGACGACTTCAAAAAGACGGGCGCAATCGAACGTACCGTTCTTTTCACCAACCTCGCCAACGACCCTGCGGTAGAGCGTATCGCAACCCCCCGTTTGGCACTCACTTGTGCGGAATATTTAGCCTTTGAAAAGGGCATGCACGTGCTCGTCATTATGACGGACATCACCAACTACGCCGAGGCGCTCCGCGAGGTATCGGCGGCAAGGCGCGAGGTGCCTGGTCGTCGTGGCTATCCAGGGTATTTGTATACCGACCTTGCCAGTTTGTACGAAAGGGCAGGTCGTATCCGTGGCAAGGAAGGGTCGATTACGCAGATTCCTATCTTGACGATGCCTGAAGACGATAAGACGCATCCTATCCCCGACCTTACGGGATATATCACGGAAGGGCAGATTATTTTGTCGAGAGATTTGTATAAAAAGGGCATCAATCCCCCCGTAGACGTATTGCCTTCGCTCTCCCGATTAAAGGATAAGGGCATAGGCAGGGACAAGACGAGAGAGGATCACGCCGACACGATGAACCAACTTTTCGCGGCGTACGCACGCGGCAAGGAGAGCAAGGAACTGTCCGCTATTTTAGGCGAGGCAGCGCTTTCTCCCACCGACAAACTGTATGCAAAATTCGCAGAAGAGTTTGAAAAGACGTATGTAAGCCAAGGTTTTGAAAAGGATAGACCCATTGAAGAAACGCTGGATCTCGGCTGGCAGTTGTTAAAGATTTTGCCTAGGAGCGAACTCAAGCGTATCCGCACGGAATACGTAGACAAATATTTGACCGACAAGGACTAAAAAGGGACGAAAAAGATGGCAAGGCTCAACGTGAATCCTACCCGTATGGAGTTGAAGAAACTCAAAGGCAGGCTGGCAACCGCGGTACGGGGACACAAATTATTAAAGGATAAGTCGGACGAGATGATCCGTCGTTTTACCTTGTTGCTGAGGGAGACGAAGACCTTACGCGACGAGGTGGAGAAAGACTTATCCGCCACCTTACGGCAGTTTTCGCTGGCGCGCTCGCTGACCCCTGCGCACGTAGCGGAGGCGGCGTTTGCCATGCCCTCGGTGTCGGTGACGGTGGATTGCGAGACCGATTCGATTATGGGTATTGACGTGCCGAAACTTGCCATCGCCTCTTCGCAGAGGGTCAAAGGTTTGCCGTACGCGTACGCCGAGATGACGGGCGAGGCGGACTATTCGGTGGAGATGGTGGAAGGATTGTTGCCCAAGATGATAGCCTTGGCGCAGTCGGAGAAGGCGGTGCGTATGCTGGCGAGCGAGATAGAGCGCAACAAACGCCGAGTTAACGCACTGGAGTACGTTATGATTCCGCAACTCCAAGAGACGATTAAGTATATCAAAGACAAACTGGACGAAAACGAGCGTGCCGCCGTGGTGCGCTTGATGAAAGTCAAATCAAAAGCGTAAAAAAGGCGTCGACTGAAAAGTCGGCGTTTTTTTATGCAGGCACGCGCGTTATGCTAAAAAACATACAATTACAGTAGATTGCAGGGGCAATTTCGTTGACAAAGCCGACTTAAAGTGATAAGATTAAACTAATAATACCCCATTATATCCTTTTATGGATATAGCAAGGAGAAAAGCGTGGATAGTCAGGTGGAAAAGTTAATCGGCAATACTCCGCTTGTGCGGCTTGAAAAAATCGAGCGCGCTTTTTCTTTACGCGCGCATTTATACGCGAAGGTGGAGAGCGTCAACGCAGGTGGCTCGGTCAAAGACCGAGTAGCCAAGAGCATTTTAGACGACGCGGAGAAAAGAGGGCTTATTAGTCAGGGGAGTACGATTGTGGAGCCGACCTCGGGCAATACGGGCATAGGGCTTGCTTTGCTTTCCAAGGCGCGTGGCTATAAGGCAGTCATCGTCATGCCCGACACCATGTCGAAGGAACGTATTGCGCTGATGGAAGGATACGGCGCGCAGGTCGTTTTGACGGACGGTAAAAAGGGCATGCAGGGCGCGATTGATTACGCGGCTGAATACGTGAGCACGCACGCAGGCGCTTTCCTTGCAGGGCAGTTCACCAACCCTGCCAATCCGCAGGCGCATTACGAGACGACGGGGAAAGAGATATACGAAAGTTTGGACGGCGTGCTGGATTATTTCGTGGCGGGCGTCGGTACGGGCGGCACGATTACGGGCTGTGCGAGATATTTCAAAGAGAAGGACGCAAGGATTAAGGCGGTGGCGGTAGAGCCGGCCTCCTCGCCCGTGATTACGACGGGCAAGGGCGGCGCACACGGCATACAGGGCATCGGCGCAGGCTTTATCCCGAAGGTGCTGGATCTCTCCCTCGTGGACGAAACGATTACCGTGACGGACGAAGAAGCGTTCGAGATGGCGCGCACGGTATGCAAGACGGAAAGGCTCTTCGTAGGCATATCCTCAGGCGCTGCGCTCGCGGCGGCTATCAAGGTGGCGCAAAGAGAGGAGAACGCAGGGAAGACGGTGGTGACCTTATTCCCCGATACGGGTACGAGGTACCTGTCCATGGGCTTAAAAGACGTGGACGAAATATAGGAGAAAATCATGGCAAATATTGAAAAGATAGCGGAAGAAATCAGCGAATTTTATCCCACCTCCAACGAATTACTCATAAAAAAAGACGTGACGCTCCCTCAGCGTGACGAGTTAAAGCAGGTCATCAACGATTTGCGTAGTCTTTTATACCCCGCGTATTTTGGCACTTGCAAAGATATGGGCGAACCTAAGGACTTTTCGAAATCCCTCCTCACCTCCTTGTATTATCACTTAAAAGCGCAGGTGACGCTTGCCTTTACGGCGGCGGGGGAGACGGCGGCGGCAGAAAAGGCGACGGCAATCAGCGATAGATTTTTTGCGCAGATTCCCGCCGTGCAAAAGGTGCTTTACACGGACGCCATCGCGACCTTCGAAGGGGACCCTGCGGCAAAGAGCGTGGAAGAGGTTATCTATTCCTATCCAGGATTGTACGCCATTTTCGTCTATCGCGTCGCCCACCTTTTGTATCGTGAAAACGTACCGTATATTCCCCGTATGATGACGGAGATTGCGCACAGCAAGACGGGTATCGACATCAACCCTGGCGCGACGATAGGGGAATATTTCTTTATCGACCACGGCACGGGTATCGTTATCGGTGAAACGGCGGAGATCGGCAATCGCGTAAAACTCTATCAGGGCGTGACGCTGGGTGCGTTGTCGCCGAGGAAGGGACAAAAATTGTCGGGCACCAAACGTCATCCAACCGTCAAAGACAACGTGACGATTTATTCGGGTGCGTCCATTTTAGGCGGTGAGACGGTTATCGGCGAAGGCGCGGTCATCGGCGGCAACACCTTCATTACGGAGAGCGTAGCAGCAGGCGCGAAAGTCAACGCAAAACTCCCCGAACTTATTATCAAGCAATAACCAAAGAAGGCTTGCGAAGGCGAGCAGGAGAAAGATATGAGAGTAGTAGTAAAGGTGGGGACGTCCACGCTGGCGCATCCCACTGGCAAACTTAACGTCCAAAGAACGCGCGCTATGTGTGAGGTGCTGGCGGACTTAAAGAACGCAGGGCACGAGATTATCCTCGTGACGTCGGGTGCTATCGGTATGGGGGTAGGAAAATTAGGGCTTGCTTCCCGTCCCGAAGATATCCCCACGAAACAGGCGGCGGCGTCCGTTGGTCAGTGCGAGTTGATGTATACTTACGATAGGATTTTTGCCGAGTATTCCCATACGGTGGCACAGATTCTCGTGACGGCGTCCGACTTTTCGCACGGCGACAGACACGACAACTTCGTCAATACCGTGACGAGATTGTTGCAACTTGGCGTGTTGCCTATTATCAACGAGAACGATACGATTGCAACGGACGAAATCCGTTTCGGCGACAACGACACCTTATCTGCGCACGTGGCGGCGTATATGAAGGCGGATTTGCTCGTGATTTTGACGGACATCGACGGCTTGTACACGGGCAATCCCAAGACGGATTCGCAGGCGAAGAAAATCGACGTGGTGGAAGATATTACGGACGAGATTTTGGCGCTTGCAGGCGGAAAGGGCTCCTCCCTTGGTACGGGTGGTATGGTGACGAAACTGCACGCGGCGCAGATTTGCACGGCGGCAGGTTGCGATATGATTATCGCCGACGGCAAGGCGCCTAAGGCGTTGTACGACGCGTTGGACGGCAAAAAAGTCGGCACGAAATTTGTAGCGAGAGGCTAAGAGGAAGAAAATGACGGAAGAATTGCAATCCCTTTTAACGGCGGCTCGCGTGGCGTCTAGGAAACTCGCCACCCTGCCTGCGGAAAAGAAAAATCAAGCCTTGCTTGCCATTGCCACTGCGCTGGAAGAAAAGGCGGACGAAATTTTGACTGCGAACGCTATCGACGTGGAGAACGCGAGAGGTCGCATCAGCGAAAGTATGATAGATAGGCTCTCGCTCACCAAAGCCCGCATCGAGGGCATGGCAAAGGGCGTGCGCGAAGTCGTGGATTTGCCCGACCCCGTCGGCAAAGTGTTGGACGAGTTCACCCGTCCCAACGGTATCCGTATCAAAAAGATAAGCGTGCCTTTGGGCGTGATAGCCATCATTTACGAAAGCCGTCCCAACGTGACGGCGGACGCGGCGGCGCTTTGCTTGAAGAGTGGCAACGCGTGTATCCTTCGCGGTGGCAAGGACGCCTATCTTACGTCTAAGACGATCGTGGACGTTATTCGCGCCTGCTTGAAGAATTTGGGGCTGGACGAAAACTTCGTATGTATCCCCGAAGACAACTCTCGTGAGAGTGCGACGGCGTTGATGTCGGCAGTCGGCTATGTCGACGCCTTGATTCCCAGAGGCGGCGCAGGGCTGATAAGGAGTTGCGTAGAGAATGCAAAAGTACCCTGTATACAGACGGGTACGGGCATTTGTCACGTCTACGTCGACGAGCGCGCGGACTTACAAAAAGCGCTTGCCATCGTCGAGAACGCCAAGACCAGCCGACCTGCGGTCTGCAACGCGGAAGAGGTGCTCCTCGTCCACGAAAAGGTGGCGAAAGGTTTCTTGCCCTCCCTTCGACGACTCCTTTGCGAGGATAGGGCGGCAAGGGGCGTAAAACCCGTAGAACTTCGTGTGGACGAAAGGGCGGCGGCTATTATCGACGGCACGCCTGCAGGCGATATGGATTTCGATACGGAATTTTTAGATTATATCTTAGCGGTCAAGATCGTGGATAGCGTCGACGAGGCGATTGCACACGTCACGGCACACTCGACGGGACACAGTGATTGTATCGTGACGGAAGATGAAAGAGCGGCGGCGCTCTTTACCGCTTGCGTCGACAGCGCGGCGGTCTACGTCAACGTGTCCACCCGTTTTACGGACGGCGGGGAATTCGGCAAAGGTTGCGAAATAGGCATTTCCACGCAAAAATTGCACGCACGCGGTCCTATGGGCTTGGAGGAACTCACCTCTTATAAGTACGTCGTGACGGGAGAAGGACAAGTCCGTTAAAAGGAGTAATATGAGGAAACAATTCGGTTTTATCGGTTGTGGCAATATGGGCGGTACGCTTGCCCGTTTGGTCGCGGAAAAGGTAGGCGGCGACAAGGTCGCCGTGGCGGATTTTGATAGTGCAAAGACGAAGGCTATCGCCGACCAGTTCGGCACGTCGGTGACGACGGCTGAAGAGATAGCGTCCTCCTGCCATTTCGTCGTGTTGGGGGTAAAACCTCAAGCCCTTGACAGCGTGTTTGCTACGCTGGCGGCGGCGCTTGAAAAAAATCCCGACGTGACGATTATTTCGATGGCGGCAGGGGTAAAGATTGCTACTCTACGCGAAAAGGCGAAAAAAGAATATCCCGTTATCCGGATTATGCCCAACACGCCTTGTGGGCTGGGTGCGGGCGTGATTGCCTACACGGCGGACAAGGTGTCAGGGGCGGACGAAGAGGCTTTCTTAGACGCCTTTTCCGGCGCAGGGCTTATCGACAAAACGACTGAGGATAATATGAACGTCGTGACGGCGTTGACGGGCAGTGGTCCTGCGTTCGTGTATCTGTTTGCGGCGGCGCTTGCCAAAGGCGGTGAAAAGTGTGGCTTAGATAATGAAAGGGCGCTCAAATACGCGGCATAGACGCTGGAAGGCGCGGCGAAGATGTTGCAAAAGTACGGCGACGCCGAGACCTTGTGCAACAACGTATGTAGCCCCAACGGCACGACGATAGAAGGGGTCAACGCTTTGCGCGGACAAAATTTTGAAGAGATTTCCGCGTCGGCAGTCGAGGCGGCGTATCGCAGAGCGGTGGAACTTAGCGGCGATTAAAAACTTTTCGACAAAATCCGCCAAAGGCGTGTAAAATCGTTGAAAAAGAAAATTAAAAGGTGTATAATAAAAAGGATTTTTATTAGGAGACAGATTTATGGAAAGAGTTTACAACTTTTCGGCAGGGCCTTCCATGTTGCCCTTGTCCGTATTGAAAAAAGCGGCTGCAGAGATGGTATGTTATGGTGAAAGCGGTATGTCCGTTATGGAGATGAGCCACCGTTCTCCCGATTACGAAAAGATTATTGCCGATGCGGAAGCGTTGCTTAGAAAAGTAATGAATATTCCCGATAATTATAAAGTTTTGTTCTTGCAAGGCGGTGCGTCTACGCAGTTTGCGGCGGTGCCCCTCAACTTGCTCGTCGGCAGCAAAAAGGCGGATTATATCCTCTCTGGTCAATTCTCGACCAAGGCGTACAAAGAGGCGCAAAAATACGGCGACGTTAAGGCGGTTGCATCTTCTAAGGACGCCAACTTCACCTTCGTGCCCGTCGTAGAAAAGGACGCTTTCCGCGCCGATGCAGATTACGTACATATTTGCTTCAACAACACGATTTACGGTACGAAATTCCCCTATATCCCCGAGACGGGAGATATCCCCCTCGTTGCGGATATGTCTTCTTGCATTTTGAGTGAACCCGTTGACGTGACCAAATTCGGTCTCATCTATGCAGGTGCACAAAAGAATATGTCTTGCGCTGGTTTGACCCTCGTTATCGTCAGGGAAGATTTGCTCGGTAAATCTCGTGAAGATATCCCCACGATGCTCGATTATAAGACGATGGCGGACAACGACTCTATGTACAACACGCCTCCCACCTACGCGATTTATATTGCAAAACTCGTCTACGAGTGGATTGAGGAACTTGGCGGTCTTGAAAAGATGAAGGAACTCAACGAAAAGAAGGCGAAACTTCTCTACGACTACTTGGATTCCCAGTCCTACTATACCGCACCCGTACAAAAGGAAAGCCGTTCTATGATGAACGTGACCTTCGTGACGGGCGATGCCGACCTTGACAAAAAATTCGCTTCCCAAGCGGCTGCGGCAGGGCTTAAAAACTTGAAAGGTCACCGTTCGGTCGGTGGTAT
>JAFVXN010000195.1 GCA_017501125.1 Clostridia bacterium | reverse complement strand
ATACACAGGTCGGGATAACGGCGAATGGGGGAGGTGAAGTGGCAATAGCACTTGCTCGCCAATCCAAAGTGTCCTATATTTTCCTCGCTGTATCTCGCCTTTTGCATGCTCCTGAGCATCACTCGGTCAAGATAGAGTATACGGGCAATTCTTGCGCGGAGAGCAGTAGTTTTTGATAGTCGTAAGGCTTGACGTCTTCCGCGTCGAATCTTGCCTGTAATCCTAAAGTCGTGGCAAAGGACTGAAAATCGCTCGCTTTTTCTGCGCTCGGCTTGTCGTGGACTCGGTAGATGAAGGGTGCCTGAATATCGCGCGCGTACTCAGCCACCGTCTCGTTGGCAAGCACCATAAACGCCTCGATGATTTGATAAGAGAAGGGGCGTTCGTAGTCGGGGATAACGATATTTTCGCCGTCGAAAAGGATTTTTGCCTCTTTGACTTCGAGGACGACGTTGCCTTTTTTGCGGCGCATCTCTTGCAGAATTTTGGTAAGTTCCGCAAAGAGTAGGACGGTGTCTTTGACGTCCGCATAGCGTGCGCAAACTTCGCTATCTTCCGCCAAAATCTTGTCTATCTCCGTATACGTCATTTTGTGGCGGGATTTTATGACCCCTTCCACGATTTCTCTGTCGACGACCACGCCTTTTTTGTTGATTTTCATTAGGCAAGACAAGGTCAGTCTATCTTCGCCCTCGTTGAGGGAACAAATCCCGTTGGAAAGGGGCTTGGGCAGCATAGGAAGAACCCTGTCGGGGAAATAGACGCTGGTGCCGCGCTCAAAAGCCTCTTTGTCGAGTGCGGAGCGGCGAGGGACGTAGTGCGTGACGTCCGCTATGTGTACGCCCAGTAGATAGCCGTCCGCCGTTTTCTTTAAGGAAATGGCGTCGTCTATATCGCGCGTATCTTCGCCGTCAATCGTGACGATTAATTCCTCGCGGAAATCTCTCCGCCTTGCGATATCTTGTGCCGTAATGCCTCGTTTTTCTGCGCTCTCCGCCTCCTTTTCGACCTCGGCGGGGAATTCCTCTTTGAGGTTAAAGGAGCGGATAATGGACAATTCTTCCGCGAAGAAATCCTCCTCGTCGCCGAGTACCTCGATGATAACGGCGCCAGGGGCTTTCCCTTCGGGATAATCGGTGATTCTTGCGACGGCTTTGACGCCGTTTTCAATTTGTAGACAGGTGTGGAAAGGGATAAAAAGGTCGGTGAAGAACTTTTTATCGTCGGGGACGAGTACGCCCTTTCTTCTGTCTTTATAAAAGGTTCCGACGACTGTTTTTTGCCCGCGTTCGATGATTTTTACAATCTCCACCTCGTCGCCTTGAAGACGGTTGGCAAGGACCATGTCTTGATGTAAGGCGCCGTGGAGGTTGCGATGCGGTACGAAATAATCTCCTTCCCCCTCTTTCTTATCGTCAGGGACGAGGAAGGCAAAACCTCGCTCGTTGCCGATGAGTTTTCCTTTTACGAGCCCCAGTTGGGCGGGGGTGCCGTATTTTCCCTTCGTCGTCTGCGCCAGTTGTCCTTCGTCGCAAAGGTCGTCGAGCACGGCAAGCAGTCTCTTTTTCTCCTGCGACGGCACGCCTAAAAACCTCGCAATTTCTTGCAAGGTGGAAGGGGAAAGCGTCCCGTCTAAAAAGAGTTGTAAGATGTCACGTTTGCTCATAGCGCACTCCTTGGGAAGGAATAAAAACGGCGGCTTAGATAAAAAGCCGCCGAGGTTCGTTTTGTCTTATGCCGATAATTGATGGAGGACAATTTGAAGGACGAAGAATGCGATAGAAAGGAGGGCGAGAACTATCAAGCAAACGACCGTCCACATCTTCATCTTTGCTTCCACCGATTTGCCTTTGTTTTTACCAAAGAAAGTCTCGCTGGATCCGCCCAAAGCGTTGATACCGGAGGAGTTGGCAGGTTGCAACAAAATTAAAACGATGCTGGCAAGCGCGGCAATCGCCATCAAGACGATAAGCACGCCGCAAATTACTTTGATAAGCATGTTGCTGTCAATGGATAATAAATTGTACATAATGTAAGTCCTTTTTTGATTTTACAATCAATTTTCTCGCTAAAATACCTTTTGATTATACCATACTTAATGGAATAGCGCAACTGATTTTTTGCGATTTTTCAAAAAAAGTGCGTTGCGAAAGGGAAAAGTAGGTGAAAAAAGCGTCCGCTTGTAAGCAGACGCTTCGTTCGGCGTTATTTGATGAGGCTACTACCCGTCATTTCTACGGGCTTTTCGAGTTTCATCATATCGAGTAAGGTGGGCGCAAGGTCGGCAAGGACGCCGTCCTCTCTCAGCTTGACGTTCTTGTATTCCTCGGATACGAGGATAACGGGTACGGGGAAGGTGGTATGCTGCGTGAACGCACCTACGCCGTCGTCCGCGATCATCTGGTCAGCGTTGCCGTGGTCGGCGGTGACGAGGGCGCTGCCGCCCATGGCGAGGATTTTATCCGTGACTTTCTTGACGCATTCGTCGACGGTGTGTACCGCTTTGACCGCCGCTTCCATGATGCCCGTATGACCGACCATGTCGCAGTT
>JAFVXN010000194.1 GCA_017501125.1 Clostridia bacterium | reverse complement strand
TACCGCCCGCTCGTGCTGGAGCGCGGTCCCGCCATGGAAGGCCGGATCGAAGCAGTCGACCGTTTCAGAAAAGACCGTGTCCTCGACCCTGAGGCCAACATGCTCTTCGGCGAAGGCGTTTAAAATTTTTTACAAACAAACCCCGAAAGCCCTTATAAATAAAGGAGTTTCGGGGTAAATATTTTTTAATTTTTTCTATAAAAATCCGTCAATTTTGAGGAATTTCGGTTGCCGCCGCCTCTTCAAGCGGTTTGTTTTCACCTTTTTTTGGGCTGACGACGATTGGCGCAGAAAGAGGTTCTTCCAGCAGCCAAGGATGTTCTAAAAGAGTCCTCAGCATACGAATCGTCTTACCGTAATAGTACCCATCGGCGATACGCTCGTCAATCGTCAAGCCTAAGTCGATGCAATCGCGCATTTCGTAGGTGCCGTCCGCAGCAAAGTGTGCGTATTTTTTCATCTCGCCCATCGTCACGAAGAAGGAAGTCGTACCCCACTCGGTCAAGTGGTGATAACAACTACCTACGCGCACGGACGCCAAGTTGCTGATCACGCAAGAAGAATAATACGGGTCGGTCGCAATGAGCGAGCGAGGCAATTTCCCGCGTCTATCCAGCCATCTTGCCACCTTCACAAACGCCTTTGTGAAAAATCTGGGCACTTTGGTAAAGAAGTTTAACGCCTCGGAGGAGGGGTCGGTACCCCCCTTCTTGCAATTTTCTATCTGCACACGCATATCTTCGCGGATACTTTCGAGGGTGGAGTCTTCCTTGGTATGTAAAAAGGCAAGTCCTTCCTCGCTGTCATCGGTCAACGATTGCTTAATGGTAAACGCCAGCGAAACCTCGTTGCGTTGATACATATTTTTGTTGGCGATAAAGCGATTCATTTTAGGTCGCAAAGTAAGGCAACGTGCAATCGCCGTCACGAGCAAATGGAAAAAGGAATACCTGTACTCGGGTTTTTGCAAGTTTTTCTCGTGTAAATATTTCTTGGTTTCCGCCAAATCTACGCGCACGTTGATAAACGCTTCGCTTGCGCAACGGCTGGGGTACATCATCGGCATAATCAAATGCATTCCGTCTAAGTCACGGATAAGCGTGCCGTCCCATCTGTCGCCAAAACGGCGCTTCTTTTTTTTCTCTTTCTTCTCTTTTTTCATACTTTTATTCGTCCAATTTTTTGCTGATTTTTTGTAAATTCTTTTTATCTCTTACCAGCGCGCCGCCGCCACGAACAATGGCAAATTGAGGTTCTTCGCATACCTGCGCGCGCATATCTAATTTAGAGGCGATATATTCGCGCACGTAAGGAAGTTTCATCAACCCGCCCGACAAAAAGACGCCGCCCTGGTTGACGTTTGCCGCGACTTCCGCCGGCAACTGGTTTAATACTAATTTGGAATACTCCAAAATCTTATCGATATACGCCGTAATGCAAAGGGCGAGTTCCGCCGATTGCACGCTGGTGGACGAGGGCAACGACGTCGCCACCGAACACCCTTCCGCTACCGCCGAAATGCGGGCGTTGGGCGAAAGCGAGCCTATTTCGTTTTTTAATCTCTCCGCCGTCAGCGAGCCTATATATAATCCCTTTTGACTTTCCATATAATCGATAATCGACGCGTCGATATTGTTGCCGCCGATATTCATCGAAAATCCCGCGATAATCCCCTCGGGAGAAAGCACGGCTACGTTGGTCACACCGCCGCCGACGTCGATACAAAAGACGGGGTTACCGTCTTCCATCGTCGCATACGCACCCATCGCTGCCAAATACGGCGCCTCGACGAAACGGGCTTTTCTAAGCCCTAATTCTTCCGTCAACGAAAGATAAGTCGTCAAATCCATAGGGTCAATCCCGCAAGGCACGCTGAATACCGTTTCCGCACGCAACAGCGACATTCCGCCTATCCCCACCTTTTGGAAAAAACGCTTTAACATCTCCGCCGCCAAGCGCACGTCGATGATCCGCCCTTCGTAAATAGGAAAAATAATTTGCGTTTGGTTAGTCGTCTTTCCGATTAGGTTTTTCGCCTCTTTCCCGACGGCGCGTACTTCTCCGTCCACCGTCGCCACGCAAGAGGGCTCTACCAGCACAATACCATTGCCAGCGCTCGTACAATAT
>JAFVXN010000193.1 GCA_017501125.1 Clostridia bacterium | reverse complement strand
TATAACCGATTTAATTCGATTGCTGGGATTATGAATTCTTGGAAAGCGAACGAGGTTTACGGCGACAACAAGTCGTTGCTGGTTCATAGTTTGCCTATGTACGCCAACGCGGCACAGTTGTATTACGGTATGTACGGTACGCAGACGGGCACGCCTCCCATCGACTTTACAAGCGATTACGAGGGGTGGGTTCGTCAGTACGTAGAGATGGTTAGACCTCAGGTATACTCCTACGACTTCTATCCTTTCTACGGGGAAGCAGAAGGCGTTTGGCATACGAATTATTATCAAAATTTGAGTGTTATTCGCGAAGTTTGCATGGAGTATAATATACCTTTCTGGACTTGGGCGCAAGCAGGTACTTTTGACGGTCCAAGAGGGACTAGTTATGCGGAGTTGGCTATCCAAGCGCACACGGCGCTTGCTTACGGCGCGAAAGGGATTCAGTGGTTCACGTATTGGAGACCCTATCACTATGACGATACTACGATGCCGACGGGTTTGGTGGATCGTGAAGGGAAGAAAACAAAATATTACGACTACGTAAAGAGTGTAAACACGCAAATTGCGGCAGTGGACCACGTTTTGATGAAATCCAAGTCGGCAGGCGTTATCCAAGTCGGTTCTTCTGTTTTAGGGGAGATTCCTTCGGCGGATAAATTGACTTCTCACGGTGCGCTCACTTCCGCTAACGGTATAGGCAATGCGCTTATAGGGTGCTTCGATTATCGTGATCAAGGCTATGCGTATTACGTAGCCTCCAACGATATCTACAATGATGCGACGATTACCCTTAATTTCAACGGAACGTACGCTTTGGAAAAAATTCAATCTGGTGTTTCTAAGCAAGTGACGGCAAAATCGATTACCGTAAACGTTCCTGCGGGCGAGGGTGTCCTTGTCGTCGTACCCAAAGAGACGACGTCGGCAAGTTCGCCTTGTTCGGTAAGCATTACGAACGATTCCACGTTAGGCAACGTTTTTGGCGCTGATACGTATGGCGCAGGCGACGAAGTGGTCGTTGCCGCGGAGGCTAAACCTGGATACGTCTTTGACGGTTGGTACGTCAACGGCGCGAAAAAGGCGTCTACGGACGTATATACCTTCACGGTAAGTGAGAATACGTCGCTTACGACACAGTGGAAGAAGGCTACCGAGCCTTTCCTGATTAATGATTGCGAGGCGAAGACAGGGGTAGACGTACCGGCTACTACTACGGTGACGCCTAGCTACTTGCACGTCACGAGCGGTATTTGTTCGTTGAAAGTGCAACCTGCGGGCTGGTCCTACTTGAATATCTATTTAGGTATGGATTGTGCGACTTTGCAGGCGATGTGCGATACGATTACCTTTGACGTGTATTCGGAAGAGCCTATGACTTTATACCGAAAAGACGGGGCGACACCTGCGGTTTCTTTGGCGGCAGGGGAATCTAGATCGGTGACGATTAACACGGAAGACTTGACGCAGGACGGCGATTTCACGAAGAAATATTTGACCCTCTGGGCGGGTGGCGCAGGTACCATATATCTGGACAACGTCGTTGGCTATCCTAGTGGCGGGTCTGTAATCAACGATTGCGAGACGAAGGCAGGGGTGGACGTACCGGCTGCTACTACGGTGACGACTAGCACGTTGCACGTCACGAGAGGTAATTATTCGTTGATGGTGCAACCTACGGGTTGGTCCTACTTGAATATTTATTTAGGGATGGATTGCGAGACGCTCAAAGCGAAGTACGATACGATTGCCTTTGACGTATATTCGGAAGCGGCTATGACCTTATTCCGTAAAGACGGTGTGACGCCTGAGGTTTCCTTGTCGGCTGGGGAGTCTAAGACCGTGACGATTAACACGGCAGACTTGACGCAGGACGGCAATTTTACGGGTAATTATTTGACCCTTTGGGCAGGTGGTGCAGGCACCATATATTTGGACAACGTCGTAGGGAAAAAATAGTGCCACGTTGAAGACACGCTAACGTAATAGAAAACGCCCCTTTGCAGAGAAGGGGCGTTTTTATAAAGAAGAAAGGGGAAGTGAAAACGCACCCCCTTTCTTCTTTTTGCAAAAAAGACGGGCATAAAACCCGTCTTTTGGTGGAGCTAAGCTATATATTCGCCTAAGGCGAAAGCGTCGTTGCCCCGAAAACTATGTGATAAGGTCGTGTGGGACGGCGGTGCTCCTAGCCCGCCCCGCTGGACAATTCAGCGTTCAAGCGTTACTTAAATCCATAAAAAAATAAGACGACCAAAAAGCCGTCTTATTTTTTTGGTGGAGCTAAGCGGATTCGAACCGCTGGCCTCCTCGTTGCGAACGAGGCGCTCTACCAACTGAGCCATAACCCCATTTACACCATAATTATATACCCAACTTTTGCGTTTGTCAACGATTTTTCGAGGGAAAATCTTGCAAAAAACATTTTTATATGCTATAATAACAAAGTTGTTAACTAAGAAAGGGAAGAAAATATGAAAAAGAGTTGGTTTTCAGGCGAATACGTAATCGTCAGCGGTGCTTCTTCTGGCATCGGTAAAGCCGTGTGTTTGATACTCGTCAAAAAATACGGTGCCAAGGTCATAGGCTTGGGTAGAGACGAGGAAAAGATGCTGCGCCTTCAAGAGGAATTAGGCGAAGACAGGGACAAGTTTTGCTATCGCCTTTTCGACGTGGGCGAGCGTGAAAACTGGCTTGCCTTCCGCGACTGGCTCAAAGAGGAGGGGATATCGCCCGTGCTCGTGGTCAACAACGCAGGTGCTTTCCCGACCTTTTGCCGTGCGGAAAATACGGACGTTGCCGTATATGAAAAACTGCTCAAAACCAACTACCTTTCCTGTGTGTATTCCGTGGAAGCGCTGTTGCCTCTTATCAAGCGTCCTAAAAAAGGGCTGGGCGGTATTGTCAACGTTTCTTCCTCGGCGGCGCTTTGCTCCGTGGTAGGGGCGGCTCCTTACAGTGCGACGAAGGCGGCGATAAAGGCCTTTACCGAGACGCTTGCGATGGAGAACAAGGGCAAGCATTATATCGGGATTATTTATCCAGGCACGACGGCAACCGACCTGTTCCGTCGTGACGGCAACACGGAAGATAGCATCTTGCAAAAAGTGGCGACTAAACCGGACAAGATGGCAAAGAAAATCGTGCGTGCATTGCGCCGTAGAAGGCGCCGTTCCGTGCTCGGCGCGGACGCAAAGGCTATGGCGTTGCTGGCGAAAGTAGCCCCCGTCAAAGGCTTGGGGTTGATTGCTTGGGTTATGAAGATTTCTCGATCGAAAGTTTTCACCAACGTGTTTGAAAGAGAGCGGAAAAACTGATGCCACGCGGGTATGTTTTCCACCCGATACGGGAACAATCTAGTAAGAAAAAGAAATTTGAGGTGACTATGCATAACGTACCACCTTTAGGCGCGACGTATACGCCGACGTTCACGTCGTTTTCGGTGTATGCGCCAGAAAAGGAAGAGATTATACTGTGTTTATA
>JAFVXN010000017.1 GCA_017501125.1 Clostridia bacterium | reverse complement strand
TGACATTCAAAAAGTGCTCCTTTATAAGTTTCCTACCATATTATAGCACATCTTTTTGAATATTTCTACTGTTTTTTGAATATTTCTTCCCTTTTTATACAATTTAGCGGTTAATTATCAACTTTCACTATACACGGGCATAATGATAACGTTCCCTGCGACCGCACCCGTTTCGTTTTTCAGCATATTGTAGATGGAAAGCGCGGTATCGTAATTGAGTTCCTCGCTGTTAATAAACACGTTAACGTTGTCCGACGTAGTAGAAACGGATACGACGGCATCGGAAAAGCCGAGCGATTTGACCATATTTTCTATCACGAGTTCCTTTTCCATCACCTCGACGATATCCATCTTCATCTGAGTGGCTTGCTCGTATCTGTCGTCCCCTACTTCGTACAGGGCAATAATGCTGTCAAGTTGCAACAACTCCTCACTACGCGTAGAAGTTCTCTCGTTGCGATAGGTAGTAAAATAGTTCGCCGTCGTCACGGTTGCGTCCGTGGTCGCCGTCGCCTCATCACTAGCCAGCACGAAATTAAACGCCGCCACCAACGCCAAAGCCGCCACCAAAGACGACATCACGATAATTTTCTTTTTGTTTGACATATTTCTATCTCCTTTCATTTTTTATTTAAAATAAATTTTTACGTTTCTTTCGGGCGTCCCCACCACCTTGCGGCGGCCTCTCTAACCTCTACAATCGTTCGTATATCCTTTTGTCCGTCGCATACGATCACCACGCTTTTTTCACCCTCCTCCGTGCTCCCAATCATCACCCGTACGTTTCCCAAGCCGTCAAATTCTTGTAAAATTGCCGTTAGGCGCTTTTCGGAATCCGTCCCTGTAATCGTACTCGTCATCGTTTCTTTATCCTGCCGAAAAACAAAAAACGCCAACGCCAGCAACAGGCAACCAACCACCACGAAAATTAAAGCCTCTTTTAGTGGGATTTTTTTGAATTTCTGCGTTATGCCCCCGATTTTACTCTTCAAAAAGCCCATAAACTACCTTCTCCACCCCATAATCCTCTTTGATATCTCGACTAATCGTCGCCTTGTCTTCCTCCGTCAAGCAATCACTCGACACGCTGATTTGATACACCTTGATATTCTCCCCTTCCTCGCAATCCTCCCAACCCCAGTAGAAGAGCACGGACACGTTCTCGTCGTATTTTTCACGAAGGGAATTCTCCAAATTTTTTTGCGCCTCTTCGATACGCAATTCACTGCAATATTTTATGAAGTCCTCGTCCATTTCTATGCTCGTTTTCTGGAAAAATCCGTCCGTATTCCCGTTAAAATAGGCAGGGAGAGGGGCAAGTATCGTAATAATACAGGCAAGCCTTGCCATCGCGCCTACGATTTTGCTCGTCTTGCCCTGTGGCAAAACCACTGTCAGCACGGAACAAAAAAGCACCACCCCTATTATACTCAACAAGTAGCCACTCAAACGAACACCTCCGCCGAGCAAACGAACAACACGATGCACACGAAATACAAAAAAGCGCAAACAAGCACGCAAGCGGTACAAAAATTAAGATTATCCGCCGTTTCGGTCAAAAAATTCGAGATTCTTTCCTCCCCAAACGGCTGCGTAATCGCCGCCGTAAGCCGCAACAATAAGTTTACCGCCACCAGCAAGATGATAGGCTCGAATAGCACGCTGACCATCAAAAACAGGCTCATGCTACCCAGCGAATTCTTAATTAGCACACTCCCAGCCACCGCGAGGTCAAATCCACCCGACAAAAAGCCACCAACGATGGGCACGCCCGTCCCAACCGCGTATTGAGTCACTTTTTTCGCCACGCCGTCGAAAGATGCGGACGTTATCCCTTGAACGGTAAAAAACAGCCCGAACACCGACACGCATACACCGATTATCCACTTGTTTATGCTCTTAAAAAAGGCCACAAATCGGCTTAAGCGAACCGTTTTCGTAAGGTGTCCAGCAAGCGAAAAGGCGGTGATAGTCATCGTTATCGGCAAAACCACCCCTGAGACCACCGACAAGATAACGTTGCTTAAAAACGCCACAGTCGGCTGAAAAATCGCCACGGATACCGTACCGCCACTGGACGCCATCAACGTGAGGAGAATAGGAAAAACCGCCTGCATTTGCGTCTGTAAAGAGCCTATCGTCTCTTGCGTACAAGAGAAACACTCTATCAAAATAGACAGCACGGGGATTAAGGTTGAAGCGTACGCCACGAAAAAGACGGTCTGTCCCGTCGTTTTTTCCACGAACTGACCACTTAACGACGAAATAATCCCGCACAGCAAGGTAATTGCCGCAATACAGGCAAACGCTGGAAACAAATCTCTTACTTTCTTGAATAGAACCTCGCCTATTTGTGTAAAAAAGTCGCCGTAATCAAACACTTCACCATTGATATAGCGCAAAATACGTTCGCCTACGTCACCGCCTTCACCTCCCGACAACGAATCGACGTATTCTTGCAATTTTTCTAAATCTAAGGCATCTAATTGATCCTTGACGCTATCCGAAACGGTCGACTCTACGCTTTCAATCTCTTCCGCTTTTGCTATCTCAACGGAAACAGACGGACAAAACGCCACGACCAACGTAAGCCCTATTAAAATCAAGACAATCTTTGCAATCCGTCTAAACAAGTTGTAAAAATCCCCTCAAAAGTTCCAAAAGGCTTTGAATAATGGGAAAAGACGTGACTAAAATCGTTAATTTCCCTGCCAGCAAAACCTTGTCCGCCACCGAAGCACTACCAAAATCCGTCAGTACGCCTGCACCAAACTCCGTCACGTAGGCAATCCCGACGATTTTTAGTAGCACGCGTATCAATCCGTTATCCACACCCGTTATCTCTCCTATCGCCGAGAGAATTTGCGTGCTTTCTTTCATCGTATCGAAGACGAAAATAAGGCAAACGACAACGCCCGTCACGGTGATTGCAAAGGAAAGTTCCGGCTTTGTGGCACGTAGCAATATTGCAGACAGCGCCGTAACGAAGGCGACGCCGATTATCTTGATAATCCCTTCCATTTTCTACCCCGCCAACCCGAAAATATTCGTCATCTCTGCAAACAAATCCCCGACCATGCTCACAACAATCGTCAACACAATTACGAGCCCGACGATGCTCACCAAAGTCGCGATATCGTCTCTTTCCGACTTTTTTAAAATTTGACATATTACCGTGACGATAATTCCTATCGCCGCCATTTTAAAAAGTATAGAAATATCCATCTGCCCCTCAAACGATCAATATCAACGCCGCAAGCCCCGCCAAAAGTCCTAATTTTAAGTATAAATCCCCGTATTTTTTAGCGTCAATCTCACTTTTTTCTTTCAACGCCGCCAACTGCGACTTTACGGAGCCAAAATATCCCTTTTGCGCATTGCTGTCCCCTCGCCCCAACGCTTGAAAATAGTCTCGCACGAAATTTATTTGTTCCTTCGTCAAAAACGAGAACTCATTTCCCTCCAAGAAAAACGTCCTTCTGCCTCCCGCCGATTCCTCCGTCAAGGATTGGTAAAAGGTGCGAAGCAATGACTCGAATTCCCCTTTGTAGGCATACGCCGTCAAAAATTTAGGCAACGGCCTTTTCGTATAGGAAACCTCCGCCAAAAAACGTTCGTTAAATTGCGAAAATTGGCAAAAGAAATTTTTCCGGCGACGATATTTCTTTGTAAAGAAATATACCAAAAAGGTAAAAAAGGCAATAATGGCAAGCCCCAACAGCAACTTTAACATTTGATTTCCGTCCACGCACCATCAAAAATTTTTTGTATCTCACCAACCTTATTTCGGTCAAGTAGCACGTATCTATCAAAGAGGTCTCCGTACCTTTCGCGCCCCGATTCTTCCTCGCCAATATGAGCAGAAGCAATCACGCAAACCCCTGCAAAAATCGCCCGTCTTACCGCGATTATATCTTCCTCAGCAAGTTCATCCGTCACGATTACGTCTGGGCGCAACGTTCTAATCCCTACCTCAAACGCAGTCTTCTTATCTGCATAAGTTAAAACGTCACAACTCCGCCCCGTCTCGCCAAACGACAACTCTCCCCGCTCGTCACATATAAGAACGTTCTTCGAGGTTCTTTCGCAAATTAGTCGCGCTATTTCACGCAACGCCGTCGTTTTCCCACGACCAGGCAAAGACATCAGCAGCACACTCAGAAACCCACCGCCTTCCGTCATCAGCCTAAAAATACGCTCGCCTACGCCCTTTACGTCGTGTGGCACCCTTATACACAGCGACGTGACGTCCCTTACCGTTAGCGCCGCCCCTTTCTCGAAGATAAACCTGCCCGCAAGCCCTATCCTCACTCCTTCTTCCGTCGTCAAGAAGCCTTGACGTATTTGATCTTCTATCGAATAAACGGAATAATCGCCAGCACGATAAATTGTGTCTTCTATTTCGTCTCCCTGAACCACGTAAGCGCTTGATTCTTGCCACACTAAGCCGTTTTTTCCAAGCATACGGTATTCCCCTTCGTAATTGACAAAAAGCGGTTTTTTAGTTCGCATACGAATTTCATACACTTTTTCTAGATTAATCTGCCTAAGCAAATCTTGGATTGTCTGCGGCAAAAACTTCAACATTTGTTTCATTATATGTATCGGCTTGTCCGCTTAGAACGCAAAAAAAGACCTTTCTGCCACGCGGCAAAAAGGCTTTTTGTAATATTTTGTAATTTTTATCGTTTTGCGCAAAAAGAAAAGACCGCCTACAAGCAGACAGTCTTTTTTCGTTAATTTTTACGCGTTTTTGATGAGGTCAGCGATGGAAACGCCACTGGAAACATCGTCGCTCCATTCCGTCATCTCGTCGGACACGGCTTTTGCAGCGCGAGGCTTTCTTGCTTTCTTCTCGCCTTCTTCGCCTTCCGCTTTCTTCTTATCCGCAACTTCGGGTTTCGGTTCCAAAGCCTTGATGGAAAGTGTCATCTTCTTCTCTTCGCAGTTAAGTTTCAAAATCTTAGCGTCAACCTCTTGACCGATGGTCAAAGCCGTCGTCGGATTTTCAAGGAATTCGTGAGAAATTTGGGAAACGTGCACCAAACCGTCGATGCCTTTTTCAACCTCAACGAACGCACCAAAGGTGACGATACGAACGACCTTACCGTGAACGACGTCCCCTTCTGCGTACTTCTCAGCCGCCAAATCCCAAGGTTGCGCCTGGAGTTGCTTATAACCGATAGAAACTTTTTTGCTTTCTTCGTCGATTTTCAATACTTTGAATTGATATTTTTTACCGATTTCCAAAACGTCGGTCACCGCTTTAACGCCCGTCCAAGAAAGGTCGGAGATGTGCGCCAAGCAGTCAAAACCGTTTACAGATACGAACGCACCGAAGTTGGTGACGCGCTCCACTTTACCTTCTACGACGTCGTCAACTTTAACGGAAGCAAAGAATTCTGCCTCCTTTGCCGCCCTAGCCGCCTCTTTCGCAGCCTTCTCTTCTTCGAAGATTGCCTTTTGAGAAGCGATAATTTCTTTTCTTCTTTCCGTCTTGATTTCCAAAACCTTCAAGCGGAGTTTCTTGCCAACGTATTTATCAAGTTCCTTTACGAAGCCAGAACGGATTTCGCGAGCAGGTACGAATACGGAGTAAGATCCGATCTCCGCCGTCAAGCCACCCTTGTTGAAGCCGGTGCATACGACGCCGAATTCTTTACCGTCTTTAATCTCGGCAAGAAGCGCCTCTTCTTCTTTCGCCTTAGCAATCGCTTTTTGCGAAAGTTTAACGGGATTTACGCCAATCACCATCAGTTCGATTTCTTCACCGACTTTCGCAGCAAATTCGTCGGCGTTGTAAACTTCGCAGTCTACTTCGTCTTTGTCAAGTTTTACTTCTTTCTTCGTGTTGGGAAGTAAAACGTCTACGCCTTCAGCGTTCGCCGAAGAAATCGTTGCTTTCAGCATCATGCCTTTGCTAAACTTTTGCTGATTGTCCATTTGCGCAACTACGTCATCCATCGTTGCCGCTGCTTCATTTGCCATATCTGCCATCTTTTTTAGAACCTCCTGGGTTTGCATATCTGGGGTACTGGCGCCCGTCACTATGCCTACCTTTTTAAATCTTTTGATTTTTTTATAATCGAAATCGGCAGCGTTTTCCATACGAAAAACAAAAGCACAGTTTTTGGCGCAGATATCGTACAACTTATTGGTATTGCTGCTATTCAAGCCGCCGATAACCAGCACCGCATCACAGGCTCTTGACAGTTCGTCCGCCTCGTTTTGCCGTCCTATAGTAGTATAGCAAATTGTTTTGAAAACCTCAACTGTTTTTTCGCCGTTTTCGTTAATATTTTTTATAATTTTTTCAAATTTTTCGTTAGAATAGGTCGTTTGAGCCACTACGCACAACTTTTTTTCAGGCAAAATCGAGAAATCGTCGTCAGGGGAAGAAAAAATATACGCTTGACCTTCACACCAGCCGTTCAGCCCTACCACTTCCGGATGCGTTCGTTCGCCAACGATAACGATTGCATAGCCGTCTCGATAATGACTATCCACAATCGTCTGCGTTTTTTTAACGAACTGACAGGTGCAATCTTCCACGACGATGTTCCGCCTAGCGCACTCTTCGTATACGCCCCTACCTACGCCGTGCGAGCGTATGATGAGCGTTGCTCCGTCGGGGACGTCCGACAAATCCTCCACCGTCTTTAAGCCCCGCACCGTGAGCGCCTCTACCACCTGTGGGTTGTGGATAATTTCGCCGAAAATATAAGTGTTTTTAGGATCGATACTCATCGCCCTATCAACGGCGTTCCTTACCCCTCGGCAAAAGCCACCGTTTTTTGCTACGATTATCTCCATACGCTTTAATCCCTAGCCTTTTTAGCACGACGACCCTTCTTTGTCGCCAAGTACGCCGTATGCTCTTCACGAAGCGCCATCAATTTATTGACGAGAATCGCATCCGCTTCTTTTCTGCGTACGTCCGTCAACTCTTCGCCGTAAAAATCGCTCAGTTCAAAGGGCTCGCCAACGATAATATGCGTCATCCTAAACGCCTTGGGGCGATTGTAAATCAGCATAGGCACCACGGGCACTCGAGCCTTGATTGCCATGACCGAAGCACCGCTTTTAAAGGGCAACAACGGCTTATCCGTGCGATTGCGCGTGCCTTCGGGGAAAACGACGACCTTTTCGCCGTTTTTTAAGCATCTCAAGCAATTATTCAAAGGTTTGGCGTCCTTAGTCCCGCGAGCAACGGGGATAACCTTTACTCGTTTTGCCATAAAACCGACGAAAGGCTGCGACAATACCTCTTGTTTCGACAGAATACGAGCGCACTCTGGCGTCGTGCAAAACGGGTATATGAAATCCATACTGCCGTAATGGTTGCTTATATAAAGATAAGGTCCGTCGGGAACTTTTTTCTTGCCAAAGAAACGAAACGGATAAATCATCCAAAACGCAGGCAACAAAAACACGCGGATAAAATTCAGCCACCCTCGCGTATGGCGGCCTTTTCTATCCGCAGGAATTAACAAATCGTCGTCCAAACTAATTTCGTCAAAATGAATATTTTCTTCGGGGGTAATCATATTATCCTCAAATTTTTTCTTGTATTTTTCCTTTTATAAAGGAAAGCACCTCTTCAATCGTCATATCGGAGGTATCCACCTCGATTGCGTCATCCGCCTTTTTCAGGGGTGCGAATTTTCTTTCGCTGTCTTGCTTATCCCTCTGGACGATTTCAGCGTGCAATGCGTCGAAATCGACTTGTTGACCGCGCGCAAGCAACTCGTCGTATCTACGTTTTGCGCGCACCTCGCTTTTTGCCGTCACGAAAAACTTAAATTTAGCAAAAGGCAAGACGACGGAGCCGATATCCCTACCGTCGAGCACACAGGACATCTTTGCGGCGATTTTGCGTTGCATTTCCACCATTTTCTCGCGAACTTGCGGATGCGCGGAGACGTGCGATGCCGCCATGGAAACGGCGTTTTCTCTTATCGCCGTCGATACGTCTTCTCCGTCTAAAATTGTATGTTGTACGCCGTCTTTATATTCCACGTTTAGATCCAACGTCTTGAGCAACTCGTTGACGGCGGGCTCGTCTTGGACGTCAACCCCACTTCTAATCGCCTTCAACGCACAGGCACGATACATCGCGCCCGTATCAAGGTACAAGATGTTGTAATCTTTCGCCAGCGCTTTTGCGACGGTACTCTTGCCGCTTCCCGCAGGTCCGTCCAAAGCCACGTTAAATATCTCGGAGATGTCCTTTCTCAAAGCCTTAGCCCCCCTTTGATAGACGTGTCGAACACGTCTTTCTTCCGTAAAATCACAAAACGTCATCAAGCGAATACAAAGAGGCAAGCCGCCTTCAATATCTGGCTCTACGCACGCAAAGAGTGGCGCAAAGTCATACCCCGCCTCTCTTGCCGCCTTCGCTGGATGGAAGGAATGAATATCACTCGTCAAAGAGAACAATAGCCCTTTAACCTCCTCTTTTTTTAAGGCGTTAACGGAGAAAATCTCCTTCAACATCTCAAAAACCGCCAAAGAGACGTTCTCTTTCGTATCACTTTCTATCGTAGTCGCACCACGAATAATCGTCATAATGTATTTACCTCTTTTGATTATATCAAAATTATATCACTATCGTCCTATTTAGTCAAGCGTTTGAGGTATTGATGTTTTCTCGTCCTCAATACTATTTCCTGCAACGTAGCCCGTTGAAAAAGCTATTTGCATATTGAATCCACCCGTAAAAGCGTCAGCGTCAAGCACTTCACCGCAAAACTTGAGCCCCTTAATCTTTTTCGACTCCATCGTTTTTGGATTAATCTCCCCCAAATCAACGCCACCCGAGGTAATAATCGCCTCTTCAAAACCACGCAAACTATCCACCTTAAAAGATAAATCTTTTATCGTCTTAACGAGAGCAAGACGCTCCGCCTTCGAAAGAATATTAACGTTCTTCTTTTCATCAAGATTGGCGACCTTCAACACCACC
>JAFVXN010000192.1 GCA_017501125.1 Clostridia bacterium | reverse complement strand
CGGTTGCAAGGTTACTGGGGAACGTGGGCACGGTTAACGTCCCTGCAAGTATCGTCTATAAAGGTATGACGTATCCTGTGACGAGTATCGGCTCTTCTGCGTTCGCTTATTGTGATAGTTTTACGGAAATTGTCATTCCTGACAGTGTGGCGAGCATTGGCGATTATGCGTTCTATGGATGCACTAGTTTGACATATACGATAGAAGGCAATTGTAAATATTTAGGAAATAGCAACAATCCCTATTTGTGGTTGATAAGTGCGACGTCAACGTCTATTACATCGGCAACTATTAATGATAATTGTAAGCATATTGCTGGGAGAGCGTTCTATTCTTGCACTAGTTTGAAGAGTGTGACTATCGGTAACAGCGTGACGAGTATCGGTTCTTCTGCGTTCTGTGATTGCACTAGTTTGACGAGTGTGACCATTCCTAGTAGCGTGACGAGTATCGGCGAAGATGCGTTCATGTATTGCACTAAATTGACGAAGGTCAATTATACGGGCACGATAGATGGTTGGGCGCAGATATCGTTTGGTGCTTCTTCTGCGAATCCGTTGTATTATGCGAAAAACTTATATATCAACGACGTATTGGTGACGACGGCAAATATTACGACCGCTACGAAGATATCTGATTATGCGTTCTCTTCTTGCCATAGTTTGACGGACGTGATTATCGGCGACGGCGTGACGAGTATCGGCTCTTCTGCGTTCGCTTATTGCACTAGTTTGACGGACGTGATTATCGGCGACGGCGTGACGAGTATCGGTGACCGTGCGTTCTGGGATTGCGATAGTTTGACGGACGTGATTATCGGCGACGGCGTGACGAGTATCGGCGACCGTGCGTTCGTGGGGTGCGACAGTTTGACGAGCGTGATTATTGGTGACAACGTGACGAGTATCGGCGAAAGTGCGTTCTGGGGTTGCAATAGTTTGACGAGTGTGACTATCGGCGATAGCGTGACGAGTATCGGCGAAGAAGCGTTCGCGGGGTGCGACAGTTTGACGAGCGTAACGTTTGGTGAGAACTCTCAGTTGGCTGGTATCGGCTATAAGGCGTTCGATGGCTGTGAAAGGTTGACAAAAATCGTTATTCCCGACAGCGTGACGAGTATCGGCGAATATGCATTCGGTTGGTGTAGGAGTTTGACGATATACTGCGAGGCGGAAAGTCAGCCGAGCGGTTGGCATAGTTATTGGAACTATTCAAATCGTCCCGTCGTGTGGGGCTATACTGGCGAGTAAAAATCAAAACAAAAAGGCGGCCTTGAGAGAGGTCGTCTTTTTTGTGCAAAAGGCGTATATACTTTTTCGGGCGCGCGTAGTGCGAGCGTATCTTTTATAAAAAAGATGAAAAATTTTTTGACAAAAATTGTTTAAGGGGCGAAAAAGGCGTTTACATATAGACTGAAAATCAATTGTGTGCCGCTTGTTTTGCGGCGAAGGAGTATATTATGGCAGGAAAAGTTATTGGTATCGACCTTGGCACGACCAACTCGTGCGTGGCGGTTATGGAAGGCGGCGAGCCCGTCGTTATAACCAACGCGGAAGGGGCTAGAACGACGCCCTCCGTCGTTTCTTTCCAAAAAGACGGCAGCCGTGTCGTAGGGCAGGTCGCTAAGCGTCAAGCGGTGGCTAACCCCGACAAAACGGTTATTTCTATCAAAAGACATATGGGTAGCGACTATAAGGTCACTATCGACGGCAAGGGGTATTCCCCTCAAGAAATCTCCGCAATGACCTTGGCGAAACTCAAGGCGGACGCGGAGGCGTATCTTGGGCAGAAAGTCACGGAAGCGGTCATCACCTGTCCCGCGTATTTCTCGGATAGCCAGCGTCAGGCGACCAAGGACGCAGGTAAGATCGCAGGGCTCAACGTCCTTCGTATCATCAACGAACCTACGGCGGCGGCGCTTGCTTACGGTCTTGACAAAGACAAGGGCGGCAAGGTTATGATTTACGACCTTGGCGGCGGTACCTTCGACGTCTCCATTTTGGAGATTTCCGACGGCGTATTCGAGGTTTTGGCGACCAACGGCGACACCAAACTCGGCGGCGACGACTGGGATAACAAGATTATCGAATATTTGGTAGACGAATTCAAGAAAGACAAGGGCATCGACCTCTCCAAAGACAAGATGGCGATGCAGCGTCTCAAAGAAGCGGCTGAAAAGGCGAAGATCGAACTTTCGGGTATGGCTTCCACCAACGTCAACCTTCCCTTCATCTCTATGAGTGCGGACGGCCCTCAACACCTCGACGTGACCATCACGAAACAAAAATTCGAGGCGATGAGTGCAGACCTTTTGGCTCGTACGGTAGGGCCTATGAAAGCGGCGATGAAAGACGCTGGGCTTTCTTACAGCGATATCGACAAGGTTATCCTCGTCGGTGGTTCTACCCGTATGCCTGCGGTTGTGGAGAAGGTGCGCGAAGTGACGGGTAAAGAGCCGTTTAAAGGCATCAACCCCGACGAGTGCGTGGCAATCGGTGCGGCGGTACAAGGCGGCGTTTTGACGGGCGAAGTCAAAGACGTATTGCTCCTTGACGTCACCCCTCTTTCCTTGGGTATCGAAACCCTGGGTGGGGTCTTTACGAGAATTATCGAAAGAAATACGACGATTCCCGCCAAGAAGAGCCAGATTTTCTCGACGGCGGCTGACAACCAAACGAGCGTCGGTATCCACGTATTGCAAGGCGAAAGAGAGTTCTGTAAAGATAACAAAACGCTCGGCAACTTTATGCTCAATGGTATCGCACCTGCACCCCGTGGTATCCCTCAAATCGAAGTCACCTTCGACATCGACGCCAACGGTATCGTGCACGTGACGGCACAAGATAAGGGCACGGGCAAGTCGACGGATATCACCATTACCTCCTCGACCAACCTCAGCGAAGAAGAGATTGAAAAGGCGGTTAAAGAGGCGGAACAATTCGCGGAAGAAGACAAGAAACGCAAAGAGAAAGTCGACAATCGCAACAAACTCGACGGGATGATTTTCTCCGTAGAGCAGACGATGAAAGAAGCAGGCGACAAGTTGTCCGACGACGACAAGAAGACCCTTCAAGACGCGGTAGACGCGGCTAAGACGGAACTCGCTAGCGAAGACGACGACCGTATTCAAGCGGCGTACGACGCATTGATGAACGCCGTTCAACCCGTCTTCTCCAAGACGTATCAGGCGGCGGGTGGCGCTCCTGGTGCAGATGCAGGCGCTGGCGCTGGCGCGGAAGGCGATACGGAATTCCATCAATAATCGGCAAATACAACTAAACGCAATCGGGTTTGGCACGCGCCAAGCCCGAAAGGCGTATAAAAGGCAGTAAAATTATGGCAGATAAGAAGAATTATTACGATATTCTCGGCGTGCAAAAGAACGCGTCGGCAGACGAAATTAAGTCGGCGTATCGAAAACTCGCGATGAAATATCACCCCGACAGGAATCAAGGCAATGCGGAGGCTGCGGAGAAATTCAAAGAAGTCAACGAGGCGCACGAGACCTTAAGCGACCAGCAAAAACGCGCGGCTTACGACTACGAGTTGGAACATCCTGGTATGGGCGGCATGGGCGGTGGCTTTGGCGGCTTTGAGGGCGGTTTTGGAGATTTTGGCGATATTTTCAGCAGTATTTTCGGTGGCGGTTTCGGCGGCGGTGCAAGGGCGCAACGTTCGGCTGTCGGGGAAGATATCCAGCGGATTATGACCCTCTCCTTTATGGACGCGGCGAAAGGCTGTACCAAGACCTTCTCGTATACGAGGAACGAGCCGTGCGCAAAATGCGAAGGCACGGGCGCGAAAGACGGCTTATCCTTCTCTCATTGTTCCCGTTGTGGCGGCAAGGGCGTGATACAGACCTCTCGTCAGACGATGTTCGGGCGGACGATTCAGCAAAGCGTATGTCCCGATTGCAACGGTCAAGGCAAGATTATCAAGGAGAAATGTACGGAGTGCAAAGGCAAAGGGTTCGTCAAGAAAGAGACGGAACTCACCCTCAATATACCCGCCGGCGTCGACAAGAGCAGTTATATCAAAAAGCGCGGCTTTGGGCAGGCGGTGCAGGGCGGTGAGCCAGGCGACCTCATTCTCTCCTTCCGTATCGAACCGCACAAGATTTTCGTGCGCGACGGATTCGATTTGTTCGTGGAGTTGCCCATTTCCTTTAAGACGGCGGCGCTTGGTGGTACGGTAAAGGTGCCGACCTTGGACGAAACGTTCGATTTTGCTATCCCCGAAGGGACGCAGTCGGGCGCGACCTTTACCTTCCGTGGCAAAGGTATCCGTTCGGCAAGGAACGGCGTGGGGAATCTTATCGTGAAGGTGTTGGTTGAGGTCCCGACGAAACTCTCCAAAGACCAACGCAAGGCAATCGAAAAGATGCAGAGCGGCATCGACGTCAAGCAATGCGAGAAGATGAAAAAATACGCAGACAACGTCGAGGGACTTTACGGCGACAAACCTTATAAAAAGGCGTAATAAAGACATAATAAAAAACACCCTAACAAGGGTGTTTTTTGTTTTGAAGCGTTTAATTTTTTTGCAAAAGAGAGTTGTGGCTTAGTATTCGTCTGAAAGACCGATAAGATAATCTGCGCTGACCTCAAAAAAGAGGGCGGCTTTTCGTATTGCGCTTTCCGTAGGCTTGTTGACCTTGTTTTCCCAAAAACAAACCATGGTCCCCTGAGAGCTGCGACCCGTGAGCCCTCGGCCGTGAACGCCGAGGCTGCTGCG
>JAFVXN010000016.1 GCA_017501125.1 Clostridia bacterium | reverse complement strand
TCATCAACGCCGCCGCTTTTTCCTGCGCAATCTTTGCCTTTTCTTTCGCCTCTTTTCTTTCTTTGTCTAAGGCGTTGAGATCGGTGAACAACTTCCAGCCTTTTACGTTGCTCTCGCCGTTCATATTGATGCCCGTGCCGAGCACGTCGCCGCCTGCGGTCAAGCCTATCGTGTAATAACCGCCGCACGCTACGGAGACGATATCCTTCCACGTAGATACGTTGCATTCCCCTTTGACGTTGCCACCTGCCACGACGAGAGTACCGTTCGAGCGCAAACCGACGAGGTGCCAAAAACCTGCATAAATCGCGACGATATCCTTCCAACCAGATACCTGCGTGAGGTATTTTTCCATATCCTTACCCGCCAGCACGACCCTGCCGCTTACGGTTAACCCTGCGGTAAAGCCACACCCTGCCGCTACGCCCACGATATCCGTCCAGCCTTGCACGTCACATTGCTTAGAGAAATTGCTGCCCAAAGCCAACACCGTGCCGTCCTTTTTAAGACCTACCGTATGATCGGATCCCGTTGCAATCGCGACGATATCTTGCCACGAGGATACGCTACACGTACTGTCCCAGCCTGCGCCGACCACCGTGCCGTCCTTTTTAAGACCTATCGTGTGCTCGTGCCCTGCCGCAATATCGACGATATCCTTCCAACCAGATACCTTGCATTGCCCGTAGAAATCGTAGCCAGTCGCCACTACCGTGCCGTCCGCTTTCAAACCTACCGTATGCAATTGTCCCGCGGATACTTTGACGATATCTTTCCAGTCCGCCAAATCGCTCTGCCCTTTTTCGTTGCTGCCCGTCACCTTGACCGTTCCTTCCAAGTTGACCGCTACCGTGTGACCCGCGCCTGCGGAAATTAAGCCAGACGCCTTTTGGGCAAGCACCGCTCTCTCCGAAAACGCCTGCGCCCTAAGTTCCTTGGCTTTGACTTCGAGCATCGCCTTGTGCTCCGCCTGCGCCTTTAATTTCCTTTCTTCTTCCAGCGCTTTTTCCGCCTGCGCCTTTTTGACAGCCTCTAAATACTTGGCGCGTCTCTCTTCCTCTTCCTTTTTAAGTTCTTCGTTCGTCTCTTCTATCTCTTGTTCGATTCGCTCGAGATTGTCGAAGAGTTTCCAACCCTTAATGCCGTCTATTTGCGCCGATTCCCCGACTGCAACCACACTACCGTCCGTCTTGACGGCGACGACGTGGTTATTCCCCGCGAACGCCGCCACGACGTCCGTCAAGTTGGATACGTCGCAATAGCCGAAGTGAAGTCTGCCTACGCGCACCACCGTTCCGTCCACCTTGACGCCCACGCTGAAATGTTCGCCTGCGGATACGAACACGATATCCTTCCAGTCTTTTACGTTGCACGCGCCTTGCTTATTGTCGCCAGCCGCTACCACGGTGCCGTCTTTTCTAAGCCCCAGCGTGTGCGAACCGCTAGCGGAAACGGCGACGATATCCGACCAGTTGCTCGTCTCTGTTACCTTCTCGTTGTAAGGTCCGTACGCCGCCGCTACCGTGCCGTCTTTTTTAAGACCGATTATATGCTGACCTGCGGCAATCTCCGTAAAGGTAGCCCCTCCAAAAACGAAATCGGAACAGTCGCGTGAGACGTGTTTCTTCCCATATATCTTAAGTTTGCCTTTCGACAAAACGCCCGCGAATTTTTCGCCCAGCGCGATTTGATCGACGTTGTTTACCGTCGTGTAAATCCCGTATTTTGCGTCGTCGCCGTGGAAGACGAACTCGCCGTCCTTTCGCCACGCAACGACGTCGTCGCCCTTCGCAGAGTGATAGGAAGACACACCCACGATTTGACGACGATAATCCCCCTGCTGGCGGGTCGCCGTTTTTAAGCCGCCGATCCCCGATTTGTTGGCAAACGACCCTGCGGCGTACACCTCGCCTTTCGTCGATACGGCTATCGTCCCACCGCCTACGGATACCATTTTCCTGAGCGGTGCGACAAGCGCTTGCTTGGCTACGATTTCCTTCCATTTAGCGAGTTGGGCTTTCTTTGCCTCAAGTTCCGCTTTTCTTGCCGCCGCCTCTTCCTTCTTTTTCCTTTCTTCCGCTAAGCCGTCTTGCGCCTGAATTTCTTTGGCGAGCGTATCGACGTTATCAAACAGTTTCCACGTCTTGACGCCGTCCTGTCCGTAGTGATTCCAGCCTACCGTCACTACGCTGCCGTCTTTTTTAAGCCCGACGGTGTGTTGATAACCTGCCGCCACCGCTACGATATCCGTCCACGAGGATACGTTGCATCGTCCGTCTTTGTTTTCGCCCGTCGCAACGACCGTGCCGTCCGCCTTTAAGCCCACCGTATGGTTTAATCCTGCGGAGACCGCTACGATATCCGTCCAAGCGGACACGTCACATTCGCCGTGCTCATTTGCGCCCGCCGCGACAACCGTGCCGTCCGCTTTCAAACCTACCGTGTGATTGTAGCCTACCGATATCGCCACAATATCTTCCCAAGAACGCGTACTGACCTGACTATACGTTTTATCTCTCGTAGCCTCTACCGTACCGTCCGCCTTTAAGCCGATTATATACTCGTTCCCACAATCTACGGCAACGATATTTTTCCAAGTCGCCGCCAAGTCTTTTTGTATCTTCAGCCCATCCATAGGGACGAGGGATTTCACCACCACCGTGCCGTCTTTTTTAAGACCTACCACGCTAGAGTTGCTTGCCGCTATATCTACCAAATTAGCCCACTTTGCGTCCCCGTCTATATCCGATGCGCCACACGAGGATATAGTTCCGTTGGCGTACAAAAGATAGGCGGTATCCGTGCTGCTGGAAATGGAATATCCTATCGCCGTCTTTACGATTCTTCCATCGGCAAGACCGCGAGAGGTGCGACTGATCGCGGCTTTCTTTTCTAAGTCTTCCGCATTCTTGAATTTACCGACGTAAAAGAGTTCGCCAGACGCACCAATACCCATCGAGCCTACGCCCGCGGAGAGTTGCTTCTGCGCGACGTTGCAAGCAGTCCTCTTTTTCTCTAATTCCTTAAGTTTTTTCTGCCTTTCCGCCTCCGCTTTCTTGGCGGCGGCTTCCGCTACCTTTCTTGCCGCCTCTTCCGCCTTTTGTTTTTCTTCGTACGACTTGCCAAGCACCGCAAGTTCCTTTTGCAAGGCGGCGTCGGCGTAGCGGGTCACCTTCGCGTAATAAGCGCCGTTGACGAATTCCTCCCAGTGGTCCTTCAAATCTTCCTTCTTGGAAAGTTTTAACTCTACCACCGCTTTGTAAAGGTACGCCGTGCCGTTGAACGGGTCGTTGTCGAGCACCTTTTCGCAATATTCGTCCGCCTTCTTATAATCCTTATCTTCCAAGAACAGCATTACCCTTTGGAGCAAGGGCGCGACGGGAGAGGCAGACGCAACGGGCGCTTGCATAACGGGCTGTGCGGGCTGCGCAACGGGTTGAGGCGCAGGGGCAACGGGTGCGACGGGCGCCACGGGCGCAGGCTGAGGCGCAGGCGCGACGTATCTCGTGCGACCGAACTTGTTGTCGATAGAGCGGAGCAAGTTCTCGAAAAAGTCAAGTTCGCCCATATCGAGGGCTTGAAAATCTTGCAACTCGTCGGGCATATCGTAAGGGTCCATACCCTTCAAACAGGGCACGATTGCCTTCTCTACGTCCTCTTCCATAAAGCCCAAATAACGGCTCCACTCATTGCGGACCCAAACCGCCTCCATATGTTCCGTCTTCGTACCGACGGCAATCATCACCTTCGCACTCTGGAGGGCGGAATAGATTAAAGGCTCGTATTCGCTACCAGCCTTGCTCTTGAGAGTGACGCGCGAGAAAAATACGCGATACCCCCCTTGCATCAATCTGTCGTAAATCAAGGTTGCGTACTGGGAATCCTTCGTGCGCTTGCCCTTGTCATCCGTATCCTTAAAACAGATGAAAATATCGTACGGTTCTTCCTTTTGCGAAATCGCCAAAATCTTCTTTTGCAGACGGTCGATTTCCTTCGCCTCTTTTTCGTAGAGCGCCTTCTCTTCCTTGGATGCTTTTTTTAAGGCTGTTTTGTAGTCCGCCTGATCGAAAATCGGCGTCTTTAACGTACGATTGCAGGTAGGGATTTTCGTCTTCGTCTTTTTATCGTCGACGTATTCGATGCCGTATTCGCACAGCAAAAGACACCAGTACGCCTCACCGTCGTCTGGATAGTCTTCTATAATTTTTCTGTACTGTTTCGCTGCCTCGTCAAAGCGTTTTTGCAGGCGGTAATGATTCGCCTTATTGAAGAGATTGATCTTCTTGGGCGTATCCGCTTGAGGCAAAGTTTGCTCCGATCCGCACACCTCGCAAATCGCAGTCCTCGCCCCGTCTTCTGGATATAAGTCGCTACCGCACATCTTACATTTGAGTTCCATAAGCATCCGTCCTTTTCCGTTTTTCGTCAGGGATTACGACGATAATTATCCATTATCCAATTTATTATATCATAAATTGGAAGATTGTCAATACTTGCGCGTGGTTTCCCGTAAAAAAGCGCAAAAAAAGTCCCCTTTAAGAGGACCTTTTTCTTTTGTTTTTAGTCTTGCACCAAAAATCCTTTTTCTTTGAGTGCTTTTTCCACCGCGTCCAGCGTCTTTTCTTCCGCCGCACGGATGGTGTGGTAATGGTGACCGCCCGTGACGTTCATCAACTCCACCGACTTGCCACTGCGCACCCCTTCGATAAATTTATCAATCGACGCGTCGTCGTAGAGGTTTAAGTCGGCGCGCAACTTGCCGTAGACTTGGTGTTGGACGAACACGTCCGCGACGATGCCGCCGTTCGCGATAATCGTGCGCAACTCGTCCTCCGTCGTCTTCGTATCGTGATAGACCTTAACCACCCTTTCTTTCAAGGGAGACGCCTTCAACACGTATCCGCCGTGCGTCGCCACTATCGTATACCCCTGCGCCTTTAATCTAGAAATGTCTTGTACGATAATTTGCCTCGACACCCCGAATTTCTCGGAGAGCGAAGCGCCCGTAATCGCACCGCCTGCCGACGCCAACAACAATGCTATCTCTTTTCTCCTGTTTTCCCCTCTCATCTCACACCTGCCTACCTTAAATAGTATGTAAATTCTTCAAAGAAAGATCCAAAATCGGCGAAGAATGGGTCAACGCGCCACTGGAAATATAGTCCACGCCGATATCGACGAGGCGTGCTACGTTCTCTTTCGTCACGTTGCCGCTGCACTCCGTCTCCGCCTTGCCCGCCGCCAAACGCACCGCTTCTCGCATATCTTCTACCGACATATTGTCCAGCATAATGACGTCTGCGCCTGCCTCTAACGCCTCTTTGAACATATCCAAATTCTCTACCTCGACCTCAACCTTGCGGACGAAGGGCGCGTATGCTTTCGCCATCTCTACCGCTTTTTTGACGCCGCCTGCCGCCCCGATATGGTTGTCTTTAAGCAAAATGCCGTCGCTCAAATTGTAGCGGTGATTACAGCCGCCGCCTACCTTTACCGCGTACTTTTCAAAGATACGCATATTGGGCGTCGTCTTTCTAGTATCGAGCAATTTCGTCTTGCTACCTTCCAAGAGTTTTACGATATTCCTCGTGTAGGTTGCAATCCCACTCATACGTTGCAAATAATTAAGCGCCGTGCGCTCGCCCGAAAGCAAGACGCGGATATCCCCGCGAAGCACGCCCAGTTTTTCCCCTTTTTTGACTTCGTCGCCGTCCTTGCAGAAGAACTCGATTTTGGTGTCTTCATCTAAAATGCGAAAAACGCGCGCAAACACGTCAAGACCTGCGATAACGCCGTCTTGCTTACAGATGAGGTCCACCTCGCCGAGGCTGTACCCCTTCATCACGCAATTGGTAGAGACGTCTTCGCTGGTGATGTCTTCCTTTAACGCGCTCTTGATGAGGTCGTCTGCGTTGATAAGCATCGTGATTCTATCCATGGTTCCGTTTCTCCTTTTCTATCGCGGAAAGTACG
>JAFVXN010000191.1 GCA_017501125.1 Clostridia bacterium | reverse complement strand
CCATTGAATGTTGATAAATGAGCGGGATATCAAAATGTAATACCACCAAACAAACGACGATTAATACTGCAACGGAGAGGACTAGTGCCGCGCGCACGGAGTTGAAGGGCTGACAAATTCGATACAGCATTACGAGACCCGTAAAGGTCAACGTCAACACCAACGTCGCGCTGTAAATTTCCTCGTTGTCAAAGGCAAAGGCGGAACACAAAGGCGTCTTGCTGATGATGAAGACAGCCACAAGGCAAATTGCCATCGTGAACGCGCCTGGTAGCGCACGGCTGACGACGTAGGGGATAAATTTCCCTTTGACGCGCGCCGTGTTCGGTTGCAAAGACAACACGAAGGAGGGGAGGGCAGAGATGAGTATCTCGTAGAGATACATATTGTTGGTCGTAAAGAAATAACCGTCCAACTGCGTAATGATACAAACGGTAGCAAGGAGTAGCGTAAGGAGCGTCTTCATAATGTAGAGGGACGCGGAGTCCTTGACGTTGTTGATGACGCGTCTGCCTTCGTTGACGATTTTGGGCATTGAGGCAAAGTTGTTGTCTTGCAGGACGAGGTTGGACACGTTGCGTGCCGCCTCGCTACCCGACGCTACGGATACGGCGCAGTCCGATTCCTTCATCGCGAGGATATCGTTGACGCCGTCCCCCGTCATTGCGACGGTGTTGCCCGCCTTTTTCATCGCACGGATAAGGATAGCCTTTTGTTCAGGGGTGACTCTGCCGAATACGGTATATTCGTTGGCGGCGTTTTCCACCTCGAGGTCGCTAAGCCCTTCTAAAGAGATGAACTGAGAAGCGTTGCTGATCCCCGCACGACGTGCCACTTCGCTGACGGTCACGGGGTTGTCGCCCGAGATGACTTTAACTTCTACGTCGTTGTCCTTGAACCACTTAATTGTATCGATTGCCTCGGGGCGGATGTTATCCGTCAGGGTCAAGATAGCGATGGCGCGTGCCGACGTAGGCACTTTGTCGCCCGTAATCGCCGCAGAGGAATGGGCAAGGACCATGACGCGGAGCCCCATTTGCGCGTACTGTTTGACGATTTTGGAGACTCTCGCCGGCATGGGGTGCAAGACGAATTCAGGCGCACCGATGATAAAGGTGCCGTTATTGCCGAAGGTGACGGCGGAGAGTTTTCTCTGCGAGGAGAAGGGGACTTTCCTCGTCGCCTGCAACGCTTGGGAATGACCAAATCGTTCGTAGAGTGCGATAGACGTCTGGTTGTTGTCTTCAAGGGCGGAAAGCATACTACCGATGATGTCGTCCACCTGATATTCGGTGGGGTTGTTGAGTAGGATGCAATCGCTTACTTTCATACGCCCGTCCGTGATGGTGCCCGTCTTATCGAGGCACAGCACGTTGACGCGGGCGAGCATTTCGAGGGAGTACATATCTTGCACAAGGGTATTGTACTTGGCAAGTTTAATCATACCGACGGACATGGCTATCGTCGTAAGTAGGAGCAGCCCCGAAGGGATCATACCGATGACGACGGCGCACGTCTTCTGGATAGCGTTGCAAAGGGGGAAGTAAACGTCGTAATTTTCTGAGAAGAGCACGCCGAAGAATCCGCCGTTCTCGCTCATCGTCTTAAACCCTGCGTTCCAATTCGCTGGGTTGTAGTTGGTAAAGAACATCAACACGGCGACGGGGATAATGATAAGACCGATGATTTTGATGAACAGGGTAATCGAGTTCATAATCTCGCTCTTAGGACGCTTGTAAGTCTTGGCTTGAGAGGTCAGTTTGCTGATGTAGGTGGCTTCGCTGACCTTGTCGACGAGGACGGTGCACTTACCGCTGGCAAGGAAAGAGCCTGCGTATAAGGTATCGCCCGCCTGCTTTTTGATGGGCACGGATTCGCCCGTCAAGAGGGATTCGTTGAGTTCCGCTTGCCCGTCGATACAGGTACAGTCGGCAGGGACTTGTTGCCCTGCGGAAAGGAGCAGGATATCGTCGACGACGATATTTTCGATAGGGATAGTCGTCGGCTCGCCGTTGCGGATGACCCGTGCCGTAGGCGAGGACAATATCGTCAATTTGTCAATCTTGCGCTTTGCCCTGATTTCCTGCACGATACCGAAGACGATATTGCAAAGGAAGATAATGACGAAGAAGAACTGCGTCAGTGGCGCCCTTGCAATCAGTAGGGCGATGACAACCAAAAGACACAACAGGTTGAAGAAGGTGCAGATATTGCCAAAGACGATACTCTTGTACGTCTTGGAATATTTTTTACCGTTCTTGTTATAGAACCCTTCGAGGACGCGTGCCTCCACCTGTTCGTTCGTCAACCCTTCCTTGGGGTCGGGGTGCAGACGGACGGGCTCTTTTTCCGGCATATTTTTATTCCGCCTAGTAAAGAGGAAACGGATTTTTTCCGTGAAGGACAATTTTGAGAGTTCCTCTCTCGTCTGCGCGAATTCTTTGGAGCGCGCTTCCCTGTCCGCGGCGGCTTTTTCCGCACGTAATCTTCTTTCTTCGGCGATTTCTTCCGCCGTCTTTTTAGGCTTTACCGTGAAGGAAGTTTTCTTGAGGGTCGGCTTGGATTTTTTATTGTCCTCGTTTTCGTCGTCCTCTCTTTCTATTTCGTCCACTTCCGCCTCGTCAATAGGCTCGTCTATGGGAGTCTCGTCGAAGGTTTCGTCTTGATCTATCGTCTCGTCTTGCGATTCGTCGTCGGGGATTTCGTCTTGGATTTGTTCTTCCGTGGAATCCTCTACCTCGCTGGGTTCGGCGTCAGGGGCAGGTTGCTCTAAGGCGGGTTCGAGTTCGGGCAAAGGTTGCTCGCTGGTCGGGGCAATTTCTTGCAGCGATTCGAGATCCGCTTGCTCGGCTTCGGGCGCTACTTGGTCTTGGTTCGTCTCGACCTTGGGCGTTCGTTTTCTTGCCATTGCGCTGTCACCTCCTGTGATTTTTGTACCCATTATATCACACGAAAATAAAAAACACAAGTTTTTTAATAAAAAATACCGACAATTTGGGCTCCGTCGATTTGATTTAATTGCAATTTTGCCTAAGAAGGTGTATAATAATACAAAACGACGACCAAAGAGGTAGGCTATGATAGACGTCAATTTAATCAGGACCAATCCCGATTTAGTTAGAGAAAACATCAAAAAGAAATTCCAAGATAAAAAATTGCCCCTCGTAGACGAGGTTATCGCACTCGACGCGCGCCGTCGTGCGCTGATTGCCGAAGGCGACGGGTTGCGCGCACAAAGAAACACTCTCTCCAAACAAGTTGGCGTTTGTATGAAAGAGGGTAGACGTGAGGACGCGGAAAAAATCAAAGCGCAGGTAAAGGCGGACGCGGAAAGGCTCGTCGCTATCGAAAAGGAAGGGGAAGAGGTCGAAGAGGCTTTGAAAAAAGCGATGATGGCGATTCCCAACATCATAGCGGACGACGTACCCATCGGTAAAGACGACAGCGAGAACGTAGAGTTGCAGCGTTTTGGCGAGGCGAAAGAGGCGGACTTTGAGATTCCTTACCACCTCGACATTTTGGAGAGCCTTGACGGTATCGACGTAGATTCTGCGCGTAGGACTTCGGGACAGGGCTTTTACTATTTGACGGGCGATATCGCAAGATTGCACTCTGCTGTGCTCACCTACGCCCGCGATTTCATGATTGACAAGGGCTTTACCTACGTAATCCCCCCGTATATGATCCACGGTAGCGTCGTGTCGGGCGTTATGTCCTTCGACGAGATGGAGAATATGATGTACAAGATAGAAGGGGAGGATTTGTACCTGATCGGCACGAGCGAACACTCCATGATCGGCAGATTTATGGACCAAATCATCGACGGTGCAAAGTTGCCTTTGACTATGACCAGTTATTCTCCTTGCTTTAGAAAGGAGAAGGGCGCACACGGCATTGAGGAACGCGGCATCTATCGTATTCACCAGTTCGAAAAACAAGAGATGATCGTCGTCTGCCGTCCTGAGGAGAGCGATAGTTGGTACGAAAAATTATGGAGTTATACGGTCGAACTTTTCCGTTCGCTCGATATCCCCGTAAGACAACTCGGTTGCTGCACGGGCGACCTTGCGGACCTTAAGTACAAGAGTTGCGACGTCGAGGCGTGGAGCCCTAGACAAAAGAAATTCTTCGAGGTCGGCTCCTGCTCCAACTTGACGGACGCGCAGGCAAGACGCCTTGCAATCCGCTATAAGGATACGGACGGCAAAATCAAACTTGCCCACACCTTGAACAATACGGTGGTGGCGCCTCCCCGTATGCTGATTGCCTTCGTGGAAAACCACCTGCAAAAAGACGGCAGCGTGACGATTCCCGAGGCGTTGCAGCCGTACATGGGTGGCAAAAAAGCCATTTTACCTAAGAATTAAGCGAATTAGAAAAAACGCAAAAGACCGCACCCGTGTACGGGAAAAGCGGTCTTTTTAACGGGAAGGATATGCGATATTTATTCTTTGATATAGAGTGCGCAGGGGTATCCAAGACGGCGGCGAAAATATGCGCCTTCGGCTACTGCCTGACGGACGAACAATTTCATATCCTCGAAAAGGAAGATATCCTAATCAATCCGCAGGGGAGTTTTCGATTGACGGACAGGCGTGGGGAACACGGCCTCGTTTTGCCGTACGAATATTCCACTTTCAAGCGCTGTCCAAAATTCACGGACGTCGCGCCTAAGATATACGGATTGTTGCAGGCGGACGACACCCTCGTCGTCGGGCACGCGACCATGAACGACGTCAAATATCTCAACTTAGAGACGGCGCGCTTTCATCTGCCGCCCCTTGCTTTCTCCTTTGCCGACACGCAATTTATTTATATGAATAGGATAGGGGAATTTTTAAGACAATTCGCCTTAAAGACTATCGGCGAGGAGTTGGGTGTGGATTTCGTCCCGCATCGCGCGGTGGACGACGCGTACGCGACGATGAAGATTGCCGAGGCGATGTGCAAGGAAAGCAATTGCACGTTTAGTGAATTGCTGAAAAAATACGAGATTACCGTCGGCTTTACCAAGGACGGCGAAGTGACGCAGAATACGTCCGTGGCGCAAGAAAAATTTCTGCAAGAACACGCCAAAAAGAAGGAAGAAAAGGAACGAAAACGGGGCAAATTCCGTCAATACGTAGAGAAATGCAAGCGTCGCCGTGCCAAAGAAGGGATTTTGAAAGGGCGCAGTCTTTGCCTTTCCCACGCTTTGGAGTGGGAGGAGTGCGCCTACGCCATCGCCGACAAAGCCTTTGCCAGTGCCGCGTGGTGGACGGGCAAGGCGGAGGAGTGTGACGTCTACGTCGCGGCGGAAGACGAAACGGGACCTCGTATCAAATCGGCGCAGGAAAAAGGCGCGCGGATATATACGGCAAAGGAATTTTTAGCGTTATGAGAAATTTACCCCAAGCCTTTTTGGATAGAATGAAAAAGCAACTCCCCGAGACCGAGTGGGAGTCTTTTTTGCGCGTCTACGACGAGGCGCCCCTCAAAGGGCTTAGGGTCAATCCGTTGAAATGTGGCAGGGGTTGGTTTTTGACCCGCAGATTGTTCGTGACGGAGCCCGTCGCGTGGGAAGAAAACGGCTTTTACCTTGGCGAGGAGAAGGCAGGTGCGCACCCGTACCACTTTGCGGGGGCGTACTATCTGCAGGAGCCGTCGGCTATGTGTGCCGCCCCCCTTTTAGGGGTGAAGAAGGGAGAGAAAGTGCTCGATTTGTGCTCCGCGCCAGGCGGTAAAGGCACGAGACTCGCCGCCGATTTAGAGGGAGAAGGGCTAATCGTCCTTAACGAGCCTATCCCTAGCCGCGCCAAAATTTTGCTTGAAAACGTGGAAAGGCTGGGTATCACCAACGCCGTCGTTTCTTGTGCGTACCCTAAGGAATTGTCTAAAAAATTCCTTTCCTATTTCGATAAAATTATGGTGGACGCGCCCTGCTCTGGCGAGGGCATGTTTAGGAAAAACGAGAAAGAGGCAATCGGTGAGTGGAGCGAGGAGAACGTCTCGCTCTGCGCCCAAAGGCAGGCGGAAATCTTAGACGAGGCGACGAAAATGTTGCGCCTTGGCGGTCGGCTCGTGTACTCCACCTGCACCTTCGCGGAGGCAGAAGACGAGGGGCAGGTACGAGAATACCTCAAAAAACACCCCGAAATGCGCCTTTTGAAAGAGCACAAACTTTATCCGCATAAGATAAAAGGGGAAGGGCACTACGCCGCCCTCTTTGAAAAGGTGGAAGAAGGGGAGATTGCTAAGATGGCGCCCGTCAAAACCTTCGTGTCTTCGGCAAGGAAGAAGGAATATGCAAAATTCCACGAGACGCTCTTTTCCACACCCGTATTCGATAGATTGCACGAGGTCGGCGACAAGTTGTACGTTTTGCCTGAGGACGCGTTTGATTTTGCAAAAATGGACGTTTTGCGCGTCGGGGTAAAACTTGGCGAATTCGTCAACGGCAGGTTCGTACCTGCGCACGCGTTGGCGGCTTGCACGAAGATAGACGCGTGCAAAAACGCCGTCGATATGCCCGCACACGATAGCCGCGTAGACAAGTATCTGCGAGGCGAGACTTTTGAGGCGGAGGGCGCAGACGGCTGGTGTATCGTCTTCGTAGACGGTATCTCCCTCGGCTGGGGGAAACGCGTAGGTGGGGTGGTTAAGAATCATTATCCCAAGGGTTTACGCAAAGTAAAGTAAAAGACGTATATACATCGCCTATCAGCGTTGCGGCTCGCTTACATACTATCGGTATGCGCGCTCGCCACGCCTTGATACGCTCGTATCTACGCCTTTTACCTATCAACGAACTTTTGTTAGTGGTGTAGGATACTTTGTCGCGTTGTGGCAAGTCTCAGTTGTGTACGCCAAAGTACACGCCTTCGACTTATTCCTCACGCTCCTCGTCTACCTCGCCTCTAAAAAGATGCCGATGGTATGGATATTCCATACGAGGACGCTCGCCACGCCTTGATACGCTCGTATCTCCGCCTTTTTTAATGTATTATGCACCAACAAAAAACTCTCTCCTTCGCGGAGAGAGTTTTTATCTTAAAGAAGATTATTTATCTTCTTTTTTCTTGGGGGAGTATCTACGGTTTTTCACAGATTTCGTCTGCGAAGTTGCCGTATGAACTTTGTTTTTGCGGACCTTTGTCAAGACTTTGCGGACCACGAGCGCCACGACTGCAATCAGCAACGCAACGGCTATCGCCAAGGAACTTGCAAGGAGCCAGACGTCCGCACCCGTCGTCTCGGCGTCTTCTTCGTCGGAAGGAGTGTTGTCGTTGACCGCCTCGCTATCCTTATCGGGGGTTTGTTCTACCACCGAGTAATCGGCGAAGACCATATTGCCCACCTTGAAATATGCGACGCTTTCTTCGTAAGTCGATTGCTTATATTCGTCGTAGTAGTTGCCGACCTTGTTGGCGTCCATCGTTTCGTCGTAGCGAAGGAAGGTATCGCTGTCGTAGAAGGAGTAGGTGGACTTGAAGTAGTCTTGATAGTTCGCCTCGAATTCCTCTTTCGTCCAGCCGTCGTTGTCGCAGATTTTTTCGATTTCCTCGTCGATTCTACTCGTAAAGGCGTCCTTGGAGGAGTAGTTGGAGCCGAATTCGTTCTTGCCGACGAGCAGGTAAGAGCCCGCCGCGTTCTTATCCGCGCCGTCGCGGCTACCGCTCCAGATCTCAAGGCGGTAGTTCTTTGCTTGGCTACCCGTGATGACGAGGAAGGCAACTTCCTGCCAGTTGCCGTCGCCTACGAAGGAGACTTTCAAATCGCGCGCGTCCTTCGCATCGTAGCGTTTTGCCAGTTTGGTGTCGGCAAAGTTCTTCACCTCGACGGTCTTTGCGCTGTCGGCGTAGTACTTGCCGTCTTCGTGATAGAAGGCGATGCCGTCGTTGCCGTCGTTCTTCCAGTAATCGTTATAGTTGTAGGATACGCCGCCCTCTTTGACGAGCAAGTTGCCGTCGTCGTCCGTTTCGTACCCTTCGAGGTTGAAGTAGTACGCATCGCCGTCGACGCCTTCGATGGCTCTACCCGTTGCGGTGGCTTTGTAAAGTCCGTTGGGCTGACGCTTGAACGCGACGTCGGTACGAGAGTTGAAGTCGTGATCGGAAGGATCGATGACGCAGACGTTGCCGTCGTTGTCGTACCAGTAGGTCGTTCTTCTGCCGATAGACAACGTGCTTTCGTGCGTATAGTCGTCCATATCGGTGAGATACACGTTGACCTTCGCGCCCGCACTCGCCTTAACGCGCATAGAAATTACGGTAGGGGTGGAGTTGCTAGCGGAGATGGTCTGCGTTGCGCCGATGAACCCGTACGCCTGCTCTGCATCGTTGTAGATGAGCAAAGGTTGCGTGGAACCGCCGAAGAAGGCGTTCATCGTCTCTTGCGACGTCAAGCCGAGTTTAGTCGCCCAGTAGTCGCCGTCCGTGTCCAGCGTTTCATCGCCGTCCGTATCCAGTACGACTTGTTCGAGGTATTTATCGATATAGTTGCTATTGATAAGCCCTGCGTAAGGATTGGTGTTAATCTCGACGCTCGTGTTCTTGTTGCTGATATAACCGCTGTCGGGGGTCACGCCTTTGTAGTTGAAAGGATTAGCGATGTCCTTTTCGATAGCGTTGGTAGGCAGATACATCGGGGTGTCGAATACGTCGTTGTTAGAAGGTGCTTCGTCGTCGAGGATGGCGTGAGCCGCGTAGGTGCCCGTCGAGATACACTTAAACTGCGTGGCGGACATATTCTCAAGGACTTGGAAACCAGTCAACGCCGCATAGCCGCTGGTGTAATCGGTTGCCTCCGTGCCGTAGATCGTCTCGCTACCCAAGGTGATCTTGAGGGAGAAAGTCTTGTTGCCGATCGATTCCGCGTCGTTGGTGACGAAGAAGAAACATTGTTGCCAACCGTCGTAGATATTTTCCTCGCTGTCGGTGTCTATGGGTTGCGTGGTGGACACGTCCAAGGAGGTGAGTTTGGTCGTTTTGCCGAATTCGTCCGTGAGGGTGAGGTTCACTTTGCTCCCTTGGAGCGCAGACGTCTTCAAGAAGAAGGAAATGGCAAGTTTTTGACCTTTTGCGAGGCTAAAGAGGGTATCGTCTTTAATCTCAGCCGTATAGTTGGCGCCGTCGGCGCTGAGCATCATCAGGATAGGGGAGTCGCCGAACAAAGCGGTGTGTTTCGCAAAATCCTTCTGGATAATACTGTTAAGGGGATAGGAGGTGCTTGCCGCCAACTCGCCGTACGTGAACACGCCGAAAGTATCGTTGTCGGTCGTGATATTGAAGTTGTCGTTGTATACTTGTTTGCCAGAAGGCACGCTCCCGTCAGGGTTGGGTGCGGCGACGTAGGTCACACCGCCAACCGCCTCCTCCGTCAAGGCGACCGTCGTCTTGTCGTCGAGCAAATAGTTAGGGTTAGCGAGGGCAGGGTCGTCGACGTAATCCACGAAGTTGGAGTACAAATCCAACGCGAACGTCGTCTTTTGCGCCAGCGTGAGCGTGGTTTCTTTTGCGATTTCGTCGGCGTAGAGCAATTTTTCTGCCGCCGTGTCCCCAATGCCTACCTTAAAATCGTCGCTGACCGAACTGGTCGCCGTCTCGTAAGCCGAGTTGGAGATGATCTCGCACTCTACATCGTCGAAGAAGGCGTAGCCGTTGACGAATTCAAAAGTGGTGCCGTCCGCTTGTCCAAGACCGAGCACCATCGTGAAGGTGCTGTTGGAGAAGGAGGAGCCTTTCAGGTAGAAGGTATAGTTCACCCAGCCGTTGTTGTCCCAAGCCACGGTTTCGTCTGCGGGTTTAGGATTGACGGCTTCGGTATCGATATTTTTGACCTGCATTTGGTCGAGCGTTTGACCGCCCGCCGTATGCGT
>JAFVXN010000190.1 GCA_017501125.1 Clostridia bacterium | reverse complement strand
TTTGCCGAAGGTACAGCGCATCATAAGCAGGCAGACGAACGAGTTGATGGAAAGGGCGACGTACGCCTCGTGTCCAAAAAAACCCTCCTTAGGCACGAACAGGCAACCGACGGAAAGCCCCGCCGCCACCGCGAAGGCAAGCCAGTATTTCCAGCCCGTAAGCCACCTTATAATCGGCTTTTCAAACACGGCAAGCAAAAGCCCTGCAAACAACGCCTCTATCCCGCGCAAATACAACTCTTCTTGCGGGGAAAGCGCAACGTACAGTGCGTACGCCGTCATCATCAGCGCAAAAGAAACCAAAAAGGCAAAGACGCGCCACTTCCCCTTGAACAACTCCGCTATCAAAATAGACAGCCCGAAAAAGGCGTACACGAGGATAATCGTCGTCATAAACCACGAGTTGGGGTTGAGCCGCCACTCCCCTTGAAAAAGGAAAATATCCAGATTGAGCATACGCAAAATCGTCGTCGCCGTAAAAGGTCTTCTACCGCACTCCACCCAAAAATAATACAGCACGTTGATACTCACCTGCACGCCCCACAAGGCAGGTATCTTTTTTAGAAAAATGCGCCTTGCGTAGCCTTTTCCCTGCTTTTGATAAGATTTCCACAGCCCGTACATCGATAGGATAAAAAAAGTACCTACGGCAACGGCGCCAAGTTTTTGATAAAGGATACTAGGCGGGTCGCTTATCTTTATCTCGATAAAATGGTGGACGAAAATGACGAGCGCAAAAATCGCCTTCAAGCACACGCCGTCGTCTTTTTCGAATATTTGTTCCTTCCTCGTCCAAGCCATATTCCCTCGCCTTAAAAAAGCGTTGTCTTACATCGTCTTTTTGTATTCTGCTATCTTTTGATTAGTGTTGTAAGTGGGGTCCCCAGGGTGGATATCGCACATCTCCTGTACGACGTGGTACGCCTCCGCGTGCATCTTATCCACCGCGTCCGGCACGGACAAATCCTTATCCGCAAACAACGGCTCGCCGATATGCACGTCTACGTACGGCGTCTTGCCAAACAACTTAAATATCCCCTTCCTCGGGCGGAAAGACATCGCAATAGGCAGCACGGGCTTGTCGCATTTTACCGCGTATTTGAACACCCCTTTCTTGAAAGGGCGGATATCGGGATAATAATACCACATAGACCCTTCGGGGAAAACGTGTAGCCACTTACCTTGTTTTAACAATTCGCCTATCGCGTCTTGGAACTTGACCATTGCCCTGCGGTTGTCCGTCGGGATAGGAATCCCACCCGTCCAACTAATCAGCGGTCCGTTAGGCCCTTCAAGATTCGTCTTCCACGCCATATAATACGGCAGGCGCGGATGAATCGCCATCAACACGCAAAGATAATCCCACATAAAGACGTGGTTGGAGATGGTGATTGCACCGCCCTTCAACGCCGCTTTGTGCTTTCTAATATTCTTCCTGCCAAAAATCCTGACGCCGTGGCGGATTTTGACCACGGTAAGGACCAACGGATTGAGCACGATCCAAAGCAATACCCTCTTGAATTTGTTCCAAAATCCCTTGGGCATATACTCGTAATTCTCGTCGAAATGGGTGTCGCGCAAGTGCTTGACCTTAATCATATGCTCGTCACTGCGCTCGGGGTAATCGTAGGTGAGATTGTGGCGATAGTACATCTTTTTTCTCCTATCTTTGGTATCTAATCTATTATACCATACGCGCCTCGCTTTTTCAACCCTCCAATCCTTAAAAAAAAAGAAAGATGTGCCCAAAAAGACAAATCTTTCTTTTTCTCTTTTTTATAAACAACGCTTTGTAAACGACCCTCAATCTTGCTTGACGTGTACGTCCAACTGATTGAAAGGAATCTCAATGCCGTTCTCGTCAAACGCCGCCTTGACCTTTTCCAACAAATCAAAATGCACGGTCCAATAGTTATCGCTCTTAACCCATACGCGCGCGACTAAATCAACGCTACTGGAATTATGCTCTTTCATGCGAACGAAAGGAGCAGGATCGTCTAAAACGAGGTCGTGAGATTTACAGATGTCCAACACGATGTTTTGCGCTTTTTCGAAATCGTTATTATACGCAATCGAGAAGGTATGTTCTACCCTGCGGGTATCCTTTTCCGAGTAGTTGACAATCTCCGACGAGGAAAGCGTGCCGTTGGGGATATACACAACCTTGTTGTCAGGCGTACGGATTTTCGTCTGCGTAATGCGAATTTCCTCTACCGTACCCGACTGACCGCACGCTTCAATATAATCGTCTATCTTAAACGGTCTCGTTAAGATAAGCATAACGCCGCCTGCAAAATTGCTAAGCGCACCGTTGACCGCCAAGCCGACGCACACGCCGAGAGAAGCCACCAACGCCGTCAAACCGCTGGTATCGATCCCCACATACCCAACCAAGCAGACAACAATCACTATCTTTAAGCCGAGTTTAAAAATGTATATCAGCGTTCTGGAAATCGTCTTATCCCAGTGTTTCTTTTCCGCCTGCTTTCTCAAAGCCCTCGCAATCAAATTAATGACGAAGAAAGACACCACCAAAACAACGATCGCTATCGCCAATTTTACCCCGCTATTGAGAAGCCAACCTTTTACGCTTTCCCAAATTGCATTCCAATCCATAATTTCCTCCTATGTGTTTTTCCTAAATTATATCGCTTTTATAAAGTCATGTAAAGCAAAATTATATAAAAATTATTTCATAAATTAAAAAAATTTTCCAACTCATCCAAGCGACTTACGCAAAAACCGCGCTGCTTATCGCAACGCGGTCCCCCCTTACTTCTTCTTTGCTTTTTCTTTGGCACGCTTGTCGTTGATGATCTTCATATGCTCCGCCGTCACGAGTTCTACCCCGTTCTCCTTCGCCCAAGCCACGCAGCCTTTGAGCACCAAGGGCAAGAAGACTCTGGGCACGCCAAGCACCGTCTGCAATGCGTCGTCGGTGAATTTGACCTTGTCGTCCACCCTGTCCGCCGCATATCTAACGGACGCGAGCGACGCTTGCCTTACCTGCAACAATTCCGCGCGCATACGCGTCTTTCTGTGGAACCAGAAATTCTTACTGTCACGATAGCCGTAGTCGACGGGGAGCGCAGGGAAATCGCTCGCTTTTACGCCACGGATAATTGCGTCGCTGTATTTCTTCTTCATCAAGATTTTGTCGATTTTTAAGATGAAATGGGCGCCGACTTTGCTGGTAATACCGTTGAAGTCGTGATAGGGCCCCTCGTAGCCGTTGAGTTCGCCAGGCTGGTCTTTGTCCGCGCCGTCCAACTCCCTCACCCACGTACACTCGATTACCTGTATCGCGTCCGTCATCACCTGAGGACGCGCCTCGCCCGTCTCTTCTTCCACCATACTCTTTTCCAGTTTGAAGGCGCACTTGGGCATCTTCTCGCTGGGTTTATCCCCAGGCCAAGAGAGTTTTACCGCCTCTTTGAAGGTCTTGGGATTGTCGTCGATAAAGTTGATGGCACACTTGCCGTCGCGCAAAATATTCTGCGCCGTGTTGGACGAGTTCCTGCACGACAAAAGCATCGCGTAATAGTCTTTACCTGCGACGTAGTAAGGCTGCACCAAGGAATACGGCCCTAAGTTGGTCGTGCCGTCCTCGCAAAGAGTGCTAATCACTACCGTTGGCATCGGGAAAAACAACGACGTCTGGTAAAAGTTGTCTACGATACGAAGATTTTCAAAACTGCTCATATGATTCTCCTTTCGTGCAAAACGCACCTTTTATTTTATTCACTC
>JAFVXN010000189.1 GCA_017501125.1 Clostridia bacterium | reverse complement strand
TAATCTGTTGCCCAGGGACGAACTCCTGTATGATTCTTTCTTTATCTTGGTTGAAATGCATTTTATTTCTCCTTTGCTTAGCCGCCGATTTGGCACTTTAAGCCACTTTCTTCGGCGATCGAAAGCAAATATTCCATTTTTTCTCTAGTCGGCGGCTCAATCTCTTTGAGAGAATAGTTTCTATCCAAGCCGGCGTACTTGTCTTGCCCTAAACGGTGATAAGGGAGCAAATGATATTGCTTAACCCCCTCCAAGCCTGCCGCAAACTTCGCAATCGCGCGAATATCCGCCACGTTGTCGTTGAAAGTCGGCACGACCGGAGTACGGATAATGAGTTCCACCCCGCTCGCCGCGATTTTTTTCGCGTTTTCGAGGATGCGCTCATTGCCCCAACCCGTATATTCTTTATGTTTTTCGCTATCCATGTGCTTGATATCCATCAAGTACAAATCGAGGTAAGGTAAAATTTGCTCGATTTTATCAAAGGACGCTACCGCAGTCGACTCGACCGCCGTATGCAAACCGCAAGCCTTGCACTCTTTTAAAAGTTCCGCCGCGAACTCCGGCTGACAAAGAATTTCGCCGCCCGATAAGGTCACCCCACCGCCGCTTCTGCGATAATACGCTTTGTCTGCCAAAATCTCCGGCATCACATCGGCGACCGTCACGTCACGGCCTACGATTTTTTCCTTGCCGTTTTCTATCATCGTTTCGATTTCAAAACGCTGTGACTCAGGGTTGCAGCACCACGCGCAACGCATATAGCAGCCTTTGAAGAATACGATCGTCCTAATCCCCGGTCCGTCGTGTATGGAAAAGCGTTGGATATTGAAAATCCTGCCCGTCTTTCCCATCTCTTACCATCCTTGTTGCGTACGGTTGATGATGTCGTCTTGCAACGACTTGGAAAGTGTCGTAAAGAGCGCGCTATAACCGGCTACGCGGACGACGAGCGTCTTGTATTTTTCAGGGTTTTGTTGCGCGTCAAGCAACGTTTCACGTGTGACGACGTTGAACTGCATGTGCATACCCTTTTGGTCGAAGTAGGAACGGATGAGCGAAGTAAACTTCATAAGCCCAGACATACCTTGCAACGCCGAAGGGTGGAATTTTTGGTTGAGCAACGTACCGTTAGAGGCGATGCCTTGCTCCAATTTTGCAACCGAGTTTGCCGTCGCCGTAGGACCTTTGACGTCCCTACCCGATGCAGGACCGATACCGTCTGCCACAGGCGTAAACGCAAGTCTGCCGTCGGGCGTAGCACCCGTTTGACCACCCAAAGGCACGTTGGCCGATACGGGGTACAAACCTGCTTGGAATTTACCGCCACGATAGTTGGAGTACTTCTCCACTTCTTTCGTGTACGTGTTGGCAACGTCGCGAGCGAACATATCCGCTTCGTACAAGTCGTTGCCGTACTTGGGACAGGTTTCGTCGATCAAGCGCTTAATCTCTTGGAATCTTGCCTTTCTTTGAGGATCAAGACTTGCCGCCGTCGTCACTTCTGCATAAACGGTACGAATAACGTCTGCCGTCGCTTCAATGCCTTGCTTAGCAAGTTCCGTGACGATTTCACCCGTCACTCTTTCTGCGGCAGCACCCGTAAGGCCGTAGCCGAAGTTGGCTTCCAAAGCCGCCTTCATCTCAGCCATGGTCACCTTCTTTTCTTCAAATACGAGTTTTTTTACTGCCAAAAGCCCGTCCGTGTTGTTGGCGATACCAAAGCCTTGAGGACCCGTGAAGTTGTAGATAGCACCGCCCTCTTGCAAAGATTTACCGCGTGCAATACAGTCGTCTACCATACAAGATTGGAAAGGCAGAGGACAGCGCGTCGCGTGCGCCGCGTCAATCGCGTTGTTGGCGTTGACGAGCAACTTAATGAAATAACTTTGTTGCGTCTTATACGCGTTATAGAATTCCTCAAACGTGCTCATCTTCGTGACGTCGCCCGTTTCAGGACCGATTTGCACACCTTTGTCTACGCCGTTAGAGAACACTAATTCCAAAGGTCTACACATATTGAAGAACGCCGCGTCGTGCCAGCCGTCCGTTTTACCCGGCTTTTGAGGCTCTACGCAACCGATGATGCAATAATCTCTCGCATCTTCCAAAGTCAACCCTCTTGCCATGATGGAGGGGATGATAATTTCGTCGTTGTAATATGCAGGCAAGCCCGTGCCAAGTCTAGTCAATGCGCCTGCCTTGTACATCAAGTCGTCCGGCGTACCGTTGTGGATGCGGATGGAGATGGAGGGCTGAGGACGAGGCACGTGCATCGCCGCTTCCAAACACATATACGAAAGATCGTTGGTCATGTCCAAGCCGTGTTCGTCTTGACCGCCGACGATCAGGTTTTGGAACATACCGTACCCTGCAAAGCCGTCTGCGGAAGCCGCGTCACGCACTTT
>JAFVXN010000188.1 GCA_017501125.1 Clostridia bacterium | reverse complement strand
TCGTGGCATATAAAATCGGCTTTCCGGGCGCGTCTTTTCTGCCGCAAGGCTCAATCATCTCTAAATTCAACAAGGTCGTAATCGCGTAATCGCTGCTCACGCCGTTGCGGATATTTTCAAGTTCCGTACGGGTAATCGGCTGTTTGTAAGCAATAATAGCCGCACATTCCAAAATCGTACGCGTAAACTCACTTTCACGGATAGGTGTCAAAACGGCAGATACCGATTCTTTATAATCGGGGTTGGTCGCAAACTGCAATTTGTAGTTAAAATGGAGCAATCGAATTCCGTTATCGCCGTTATATTTTCTTTCCAACTGCCTAATAGCCGCATCCGTTTCCGCTTTGCCTACGTCCAACTTTTCCTTGATAAGGTCGATGGGTACGGCGTCCCCTGCCGCAAATAAAATAGCCTCAATTATATTCGTCAATTTCTCCAATGTCTTCGTCCTCGCTTATATTAGGATTTTTCTTGATGGTAATCGTCGAAAAAAGTTCTTCCTGCTCGACGATAATGAACTGGTGTTTTAATAATTCCAGAAGGGCTTGGAAAGTCGTGACGACTTCGGGCGTCGTTGCCTCTTCCGTGAACAGGTCGTCGAATAGCATCGACTCCTTTTCGCTAATCGCCTGACGGATATGCCCGATTTTTTCTCTAACCGTGAACTTGTCTTTGGCGATTTCTCGGGTGGGCGTCTTATTCTTCCCTGCCGCCTCACGCTTTAACATCATTTGCGTGAACGCCTTCAACAGCCCGTCTAAGGTAAAATCTTTATAGCGAACCTGCGTGGTCATAAATTCTTTATCAGGCTCTTTGAAATAATACCCTACCGTTTCTCTTTCTTTGAGTTTGTCCGCCTCTTCTTTTAAGAGTTTATATTCCTCCAAGGCGTGAATAAGTTCCTGTTGAGGATCGTCGTCGTAAAAATCGTCCATCTCAAAGTCGTCGTCGGGGGGCGGAACTAAACTTCTTGCCTTGATATCGATAATCGTCGCCGCAATATTTAAGTACTCGCTCGCCTTATCGACGTCAATAAATTGCAACCCTTTCATGTAGGAAAGGAACTGTTCCGTGACCTGCGAAACAAAGATATCCTTTATCTCGATTTCTTCCTTGTTGATCAAATATAAAAGCAAATCGAGCGGACCTTCAAAGTTGTCAAGAACCGTCGTATAATCGACGTCACTTTCGAAGTTTTTTACCGATTCGACCGTTAATTTGTCCATAATCTCTCCTAACGTTTCGTAATTTTGCCTATTCCACTAAAATTATTTCAATCTTTCGGGAATCACGTCGTTCCTCGTCAAATCCTCGTACGTTTGAGGGCGGACGATGTAATCGGCTTGTCCGTCTTTTACAAGCACGCTGGCAGGGATAAAATTGCGGTTGTAATTCATCGCCATCGAGTAATTGTAAGCACCCGTGGACAAAATCGCCAAGATATCGCCAGTCTTTGCCTTAGGCAAAGAGACGTCGACGGCAATTAAATCGCCACTTTCACAGCACTTCCCTGCAATCGAAACGATCTCCGTATTCTCTTCTGCTGCACGGTTGGCAAGCACGGGGGTATATTTAGACTGATACAAAGCGTATCTGGGATTATCGAACATGCCGCCGTCAATCGCCACGTACTTTTTGACGCCTGGAATTTCTTTGATGCGCCCCACCGTATACAGCGTCACACCTGCTTCCCCTACGATAGAACGACCAGGTTCGATCAAAATATAAGGCAGTTTCATCTCGTACTCAGCCGCGCACTTCTTCACGGACGAAATCAACGCAGACAAATACTCCGCATACCCGTCCGAAGAGATTTTTCTATCTTCGTCCGTGTACCAAATGCCGTAGCCACCGCCCAAGTTGAGTTTTGTCACCTCAAAGCCGAATTCCGCCTTCATATCTCTTGCAAAAGCCATACATTTCTCTACGGCGAGTACAAAAGACTGTTTTTCGAAAATTTGCGAGCCGATATGACAATGGTAGCCTTCCAAAATGACGTTCTTCTTGCTCAAAGCGTACTCCGTCACCATCTTAGCGGTGCCATTAGCGATGCTAAATCCAAATTTGCTGTCCGTCGTCGCCGTTTGGACAAAAGCGTGCGTGTGCGCCTCGATCCCAGGATTTATACGGAGCAAAATACGCTGTTTTATACCGCGCTTAGCGCACTCTTCGTCGATTTTGTCAATCTCCGCATAAGCGTCGGCGACTATGCAGCCGATTTTAGCATCCAAGGCTTGCTCAATCTCGTAATCGAGTTTGTTGTTGCCGTGCATATAAATTTTTTCCGCGGGAAAACCTGCCGACAACGCCGTATACAATTCCCCACCGGACACGACGTCAACACCGATATTTTCTTCCTTTGCAATGCGATAAATCGCTTTGCAAGAAAAGGCTTTGGAAGCATAAAGCACCATACCGTTTCCGTCGTACTCTTTTTCAATCGTCTCACGGTAGATTGCCATCATTTTTCTAATATACGCCTCGTCGAAAACGTACAACGGCGTTCCAAACTGCGCAGCCAAATCCACCGCGTCGGCGCCACCAATCTCTAAATGACCTTTTTCATTGATTTTCAAAGTTTCTCTTA
>JAFVXN010000187.1 GCA_017501125.1 Clostridia bacterium | reverse complement strand
TGCTTAAAAAGTTGACAACCCTATTTGACAGTGATATAATATATTTATATATTATATTAGGCGTTTTATAAAAACGGAGGAAGTATGATAGCGCTTTGGATAGTTTTATTGGTATTGGTGTTGACGGTGGCGATTGTCGTCGCTGCGGTCGTATTGCCGAAAAAATACTTGAAGACGAGGTACACGCTGACCAAAACTCGAGACCGAGGGATTAAGGCGGTGGAAGAAAAGAACGGGCGTACGATCGTGTACGAGCCCGCGATGGAGTATCGAAAATATATTAAGCAATATCTTCTTTCCGAACGGGGCGACAAAAAGCAACTGGCATGCAAACTGGGTGATGATATCTCCTATCTTGCCTACGACGTCGCCGTCTTTAACAATCGAGACGAATTGGTGACGGTCTTGACGGTGAAGGAAAAGGTGGAGGATATGGGAATTACCTCGCCCGTTGATTTACCAGCCTCGACTTCTTACGTCGGCTTGACGGTGACGGCGGTGGACGCTGAAAAACTTCCCGTGCCGATGACGGCAAAGGTCAAGGCAAAACACGCGCTGGCGTTCCTCTTTTGGAGTACGTTGTGCGTGGTGGTAGAGACGCTGTGCGTCAAGGTGTGTTTTGCCAACATCTTCGGCGGTGTCTTTAGAGAATTGATTATTATGGACGGCGTGAGTGCGCTGGTGACGGCGGGAATGCTCGTGGGAGTGTGCCTCGTCAACGTGTTGGTGTGTCTGATAGCGATACTTATACGAGGAAGAAAAAAAGTTTGGACGGAGTAAGAAATGGCTGGGAAATATAACGTAATATCCAAGGGCGAATATGCGTATCCGCAGACGAGCAGCGCGGTGCTTGTCAAGCGGTATCTTATCGTCCGCAAATTCAAACGTCGTATGTTGCTTTTGGAGTTGCAAAAATGCGTCCAAGAGCCTTTGACTGCGCTGTCTTTACAGATAGATTGTTTCGATGCAAAGGGCAACGACCTTGGCGTGACGGTCAAGGAATGGAAAAAAATGTCGGAGACGGACGATAAAATCCTACTCAAAAAGCCGATTGGTTTGCCCCCGTCCTGCGTGGACGTGCGGGTGAGCGTTTTGCGCGCGGAAGTGGGCGATTTCGTCTATGCGTTGGGTGCGGACGGGGAATTCGTCTTTTTCGACGAGAAAAAACAGCGGGAAAAGTTATCCGAGTCGCAGGTGCGCGAAAAAGCGGGTAAAAGCGGAATGCGCGTTTCGCGTAGAAAATTTAGACGTCCCGTATTTATCGGATTTGCTATCGGTGCGGCGGTTGCGGCGACGACGGCACTTACGCTCGTACATATTTTTAACTATGAAAAGGGCGAAAGATTCGTCCTCAACAACGTCGTTTATCAATGCGTAGACGGCGTATACGGCGAAGGTGGCGCGGTGGAAATCGTCGGTAGCGTCGGCGTGGGTGCGGACAACGTGTACCTGCCTGCGGAGATTGACGGACACCCCGTCGTCGGGATACAGGCGGGCGCCTTCGACGGCAACACCGCCATTAAACACGTCACCATAGCGGCTGGGTTGACCGTACCCGAGGACGCGTTCAATCGTTGTGGAGAGTTAAAGAGCGTAGAGTTGCAAGGTCAAAACGCCATTGAGAAAAACGCCTTTGCTAATTGTGGCAAATTGGAGAGTGTGACGGCGTACGACTTAAAGACAATCGGTGATAACGCGTTCTGGGCGACTTATTCGTTGAGGACGGTAAAAATCACCTCGCCCGTCGACGATGAAGAGGCGTTGACGATCGGGAAGAACGTCTTTATTGGCAGTACCTATATGCGCGAGATTCACCTGGGCGATTACGTGGCGTACGAAGCGGATAGCCCTCTCTTCCCCGAAGTGGTGAAGGTGGACAAGTTGTATTTGAAGAATTACAACAGTTCCGCCTACGAACTTGCGACGGATAAAACGATATACGAGTTAGTCGACGCAGATGCAAATATAGGCGAATTGGAGATTGGAACGACGGACGCTATACCTGCGGAGTTTGTGAAGTCGAACCCCCATTTAACCAAAGTCAAGATAGGTGAGATGGGCGAGATGACGGTGGGCGATTACGCCTTTTACGATTGTTATCAGTTGACGGATATAAGTTTGCCTGGCAAGGCGACGGCAGTGGGTGCGTATGCCTTCGCGCAGACGAAGATTTCTTCGTTTGATTTCACGGCGCTCAACTCGCTTGGCAACGACGCTTTCTCGGGCTGTGCCAAGTTGGAGGAGGTAAACTTCGGTGCGAGTACGTTGGAGACGATTAGTGCTTTTGCCTTCGAAGGCTGTGTAGGAGTCAAGGAATTGCGGTTGCCCAGCGGCTTAAAATCGATAGGCGTGGGGGCTTTCCGTCGCAATACTTCGTTGCGTAGTCTTGCGTTGCCTTCGGGCTTGCAGACGGTCGGCAACGAAGCGTTCGCAGAAGGGATTAATCTTCGCTATGCGTCTATACCCGAATCGGCGCTTTCGGTGTCTAGCGACGTCTTTAAGGATTGTTATCGATTACACGAAATAGAAACCTTGAGCGCGGCCGTCAATATCGAGCCCTTTGCCGACGACGGCTTGGGTAAATACGCGATAGTCGTATACACTTCTGCCACGCAGGATAGGATTGAGAAGGTGGAGAGCAACGATCTCGTCTTCGGCTTTGCGGCTGGGGAGTGGTACGCGATGGAATACAAAGGTGCGGCGACGGAGTGCGTCTTCCCCGATTCGGTACAAGAGGCAGGCTACGTGCTGACCGACTATCTTTTCTACGATTGCAAGGGTTTGACGAAGGTGTCGCTGACGGATAAGGCGACTCGCCTTGAGGAATACGTTTTCAAGGGAAGTGAAGTGGGGGAGGTCCTTTTCCAAGGAGATTCCGCACTGACGTTTAGCGCGGACGCTTTCAGTGAATCCGCCGTGGCAAAGATAGATTTTGCAGAGCGCGCTTTCGAGACGGTGGAGGCGGAAACTTTCACGGATTGCGCCTTCTTGCAGGAGGTGTCCTTCCCGTCTGCGTTAAAACGCATAGGCGCGAACGCCTTTGCGGAGTGCATGCACCTGAAAAAGGTGGTCTGCGAAGGGATTGTCCGCGTAGAAGAAAAGGCTTTTTACAATTGTATTAGGTTGTCTCAGTTCACCTTCGGCGACGACTTGTTGACGGTGGGGGTTAGCGCTTTTAACGGCTGTTCGCTGCTGGGCGGAACACTTTCGTGCGAGAAGTTGGAAGAGGTGAACGACCTTGCCTTTGCAGGGTGCGGTTTGGAAAAAATCGTCGATTGTACGAAATTGAATAAGATAGGACGCGCCGCTTTCGACGCCAACGTCAATTTGACGGAGGTTAGCGGTTGCGACAGTTTGAGCGTAGTTGACGCTACCGCATTTTATAGTTGTTATAATTTGAAGACGCTGGAGTTGCCGGACTCGTTGACGAGCATAGGCGTGGGTGCGTTCATGTACTGCCAGTCGCTGACGAGCGTAGATATTCCCGAAGGGATTACGAGTATTGCTATCTCCACGTTCTCGGGCTGCGTTAAGTTGGAGAAGGTATATTTGCCGACGACGTTGACGGCTATCGGCGAGGACGCCTTCACCGATTGCGACGCGTTGCACGAGGTGTACAATCTTTCTTCGTTGCCACTCGTATGCGATTCGACGACCTACGGTAAGGTCGCCTACAACGCAGTGGCAATTCACGACGATAGGGCGGACGCGTTGGAACGTACCACGATCGGTGGCATCGTATATAAATATTCGGCTGAGGTGTGCGCGATAGTCGATTGCGTACAGGAATTGGACACGGTGACGATTGATTTCCAAGATTTTACGGCGGACAGGTACGTGGTGGCAAGATACGCGTTCAAAGCGAACGCGGCTATCGCCACGTTGAAGATAGGGGAAAAGGTGGACGAAATTCGCACATACGCTTTTCCCAACGCGTATTATTTGGAACGGGTACAATTCGCCGCGGCGGACTCGTTGTCGGTGAAAAAAGATGTTTTCCAAGAGTGTCACGCGTTGACGTCAATCATCGTCAGTACGGGGCTTGGTGGCATAGAATCTGGTGCGTTTAGAGGCACTAGGGGAATGATTACGATTTACTATGAAGGGACGCAATCATCTTGGAATAATTCTGGCGTGTACCGCTACCGTTTTGATACTTGGACGAGCACGTATTATTACGACGCCTGCGCGCATTACGACAAGCAGTGGAAGTATACGGACGGTCAGGTAGACGCTTCCAACAAAGAGTTCTCTATCGTGACGTACGACCCTGCGCCCACCTGTACGACGTCGGGCGTTATGATACAAAGTTGTCCCGATTGTAGCGAGAAAAAGAGCGTCGTAGTCAGCCAATACGGGCACGACTTGATCGACGGCGAATGTAGCCGTTGCGACTACTTTAGATTCAGCGTCAATCAAGCGACGGTGACGGGTTTGGCGGGGACGCTCTCCGTAGCGAACGACGAGGAACATCCCTTCGATTTGTTCGAGAAATCTTTCTACTATATTTACGCGCCGTCGGGGACGAATTTCACGTCGACGTTGACGATTACGGCGGAGCGAGATTTGTATCTCTCCTACTCCTGCTACAAGCCGTTGCCAGCCGTGACGGTGACCGTGCAAAAGGGCGCCTCAACGGTGGCGCTTGGCGCAAGGATACGCTTGCTGAAAGGGGAGTCGCTGACGATTACTTGTAGCGTACCCGAGTCCTTCGTAGGCGACGCGTCGAGGATCTATTTCTATAATATTAGCGTTTGTTCGGAATAAGGCAAAGATAGAACGAGGTGTGAAAAAATGTTGAACAATCAGGATTTGATAAATCGACTGACAATTGAACAGAAACTGTCTTTGCTTGCGGACGTCTCTTCGTGGAAACGCAATTGGGGCGGCGGCGCCGTGCGTTTTTCCGTGGCGACGACGGACAAAGTGAACGGCATGGGCGAGCAGGGCTCCTTCCCTTCGTTTAGCGCGTTGATCAATTGTTGGAACCCCGATTTGATAGGGCAGGTATCGTCCGCGCTCGTCGACAGAGCAAAGCAACAGGGCGTGACGCTGATGCAGATTCCTGCGGCAAAACCCAAATTAACCCCCTATGCCGACGGTATGTCCGAGGATCCGTACTGGATGGGCAAGGTCGCGTCGCTCGCGGTGGAAGAAGGCCGAAAGAAAGGCTTGTATATGATGCAGAATAGTCCGCTTTTGACCGAGGACGATTATGCGTATTCCGACGAGACGATAGACGCGCGCACCGTGCGTGAGTTTTTCCGCGCGCCTTTTGAAGAGGCAAAACGCAAAGGACTCTACGCCGTGAAGTTGCCTGCGGACGAGGGCAGCGAGCGCATCGCAAAGGGGAACGCCGACTGGCGTGAAAAGTTGGAGAGCGGTATGCGCGTCGTCTACAATTGCAAGACGGCGGAAGAAAGGCTTGCAGGGTTGACCGAAGGCAAAGACCTTTGTGAGAGTAAGTCTTACGCACAGTTAAAAGAGGCGCACGATAGATACTTGCAATTAAAGGACGCCGCACTCGTTAACAGCGTCTATTTGTCGCAGATTGAGGCGGGCGTTGCTACGGGCGAAGTGCTGACGACGGAGACTGTCGACAAGGCGGTGGACGGCGTACTGGATTTTATCAAGTCCTGTCAGGATTTTGCCGCAAAACCGTCCAAGGTCACGGATACGTCGGAGTTGCAGAGGAAGGCGGCGATAGAGAGCGTAGTGCTTTTGAAGAACGACGGGATCCTGCCTTTGAATTCGACTACGAAGGTGGGGCTCTTTGGCGACTTGGCACGCGTCTCCGGTAGAAAAGGAGTAGAGAGCATTTGCGAGTGTGCCGAACGGATGAAGGAGTCTGGCGCGCTTGGCTATTGCGGATTTGCCCGCGGCTACGATATCGGCAAGGATAGAAGCGACGAATTGTTGGATGAAGCCGTCCTTTTGGCAAAGAAGGTGGACGTCGCCGTCGTGGTGGTCGGCTACGACAAAAAATTGCGCATACGCTTAAAGAAGAATAAGACGGCAAAATTGCCCGCCAACCAAACGCTTTTGGTGGAAAAACTGACGAAGGCGGGCGTGAAGGTGGTGACCGTGGTAGCGGGCGGTTATCCGGATATGAAATTTGACGAAGCATGCAAGGCGTCCCTGATCGCTTGGCAGGACGGCACGTATAGTGCGCAGGCGCTACTGCGTATCCTGACTGGCGAAGAATCTCCTTCGGGGAAACTGGCGGTCACCTGCTACGCAGATACGGACGAATATTTCGAGACGTTGCGCCGTTATAAAGAGGCAGGGCGCAATAAGGTGGGCGGTTTTTACGGGTACAGGTATTACGATACCGCAGATATCCCCGTCAAATATCCCTTCGGGCACGGACTTACCTATTCCCGCGTGGTATATTCTCGTTATAAGCAGTTCGTCGACTCGGTTTCTTTCACGGTAAAGAACGTCGGCAAGGTGGCGTGCGACGAGGTGGTGCAGGTGTACGTCGGGATGGAAGGTTCCGCGTATTTGCGGGCGAAAAAGCAACTGATGCACGTCGAAAAAGTACACCTTCGCGCAGGCGAACAAAAGACGATTATTCTCAATAAGCATATGCTTGCATTGCCGACTTGGGATTCCATCGGGGGCACGTTTATTACCGAATACGGATGCTATCAATTGTACGTGGGCGCGTCTTGCACGGACGTTTGCTTGCAAGGTGAATTTATTGCAGGCGACGAGGAGGTGCCCGACGTCTTTGAGAAAAATTACAGCGATTACTTACAGACGCACTCCAACGTATGCGAAGAGGAATACACGTTAGAGCCACCCGTTGAAGGGAAGAAGGCTACCTTTCACGGCAAGTTTGCGCTCGTATGGTTGATTTTGATGGCGTGTGCTGATTTGGTGTACGGGTATCTACATCTATACGGCTGGTTGCCTAAGGAAATCTACGTGTACGTAATCGTTGGCGTGCTGAACGGATTGCCGCTATTGCTACTGACGATATTGACGATAAAATACATTGCCGCAAGGAGGAAAGAGCGGGTGAACACGATAAAGGAAAAGAAAAGATTGCGTGCGGAATACGACGTGGAAGATTTGGCGGAGGAGATTCCTTACGAGGCGTTGTTCGAGGAAGAATTCGAGGCGCGTCCCGTCGTGCAGTTAGAGGAGAAAGCGGAGGAGGCTGTCCGCAAGACGGACGAGGAGATAGACTTGCTTAGCCTGCCTTTTGATAAGGGATATACTTTGGCGATGGCAGTCAGTGATTTAAGGAGTGCCGCCTCAGGGTTAGGGCTCGTCGTGGACGAGGAGAGTGCGAGAAGGTTGCTCGCGTCCTTTGCTGCGTCTAGGCTGGTTATCGTAAGGACGGAAGATAAGAGCCTGCTCTCTCATCTTTATTTGGCGCTGGGCAAATTCTTCGGGACCAAGCCTTGTCTTTTCGGCGCGCCTGCGCACGCTACGCCCACCTTTGAAAAGGATCAAAAAGTGGACTCGACGGCAAGAAAAATCGCTTTCCAGAACAAGGTGCGTTTGTACGTGTACGCGTCGATTACGGCGGAAAATGCAACCAAGCAACTGTCCGCGCTTTCCCGCTATATCGATCAGCCGACTTTAAGCGTTGACCTTAGCGTAGCGGAGACAGGCAAGGAAAGCCGTACGCCGTTGACGCAAGAGGGCTGGATTATCCTTTCGCTTGCGGACGGGGAGAAGGAAACGGACGTCCCGAAATATTTGTTGGATATGGCGAGCGTTGCGGATATTTCGTTGCGCTTGGATAGTCAAAGACAAGCCGCGGAAGAATTGCAGAAAAAAGAAGCGGCGCTGGGCAACGACGTGGCGGCGGTCGCCCATACAACGGGTGCGGATACGAAAACGATTGACTATGCGCAACTGGAAAAATCGGTCGCCAAGGCGCAAGAGGATTATCCTCTCAAAGAGGTACTGTGGAAACGCGTTGACAAGTTGGAAGAAACGGTCGCCCAAAGAAAGGATTATCGTATCGAGAATAAGCAGTGGCAACGCATGGAAAAATACGCCTCTGCGTACGTGGCGATGGAAGGGACTCAAGAGGACGCGCTTGACCTCGTCGTCGCAGGGCAACTCATCAGCGGTATCGTCGCGACCTTAAAAGACGCGCCTGCCACGGAAGAGAAATTGACCCAAGTGCTGGAGAGCATCTTCGGGGAAGGGAACGCATCCGCTAGCGTGAAAGCGGTGAAGAGCACGGGTATCAACGTATAACCCGTTTGGAGGAAATATCATGTATAATCACACGCTCAATTCCCTGTGTGCAGGGACGGAGTTTTGGGATACGGTTTGGAAGATAGCCTCTTCGCCTGTCGCCATTTTTATCTATATAGCGGTGGTTGCCGTTATCGTGATTTTGTTGGTTTTGACGGCGATGCACAACGAGGATAAGCCTCCTCGCATTATCGCGGCAGGGGGTAGTATTCCCGTGGCGGGCGTCTCTTTGGAGGGCGTGCAGGTGACGGGCAAGGCTAGTGCTAAGGCGGAAGAGGGCGAGGAAGACGAGGGGAGATCCCGATTCTATATGCTCTGCGAAATAGACGCCAACCGCAATAAGTATCAACGCTCGACCTACGACGAGAGCATTACGTTGCAGAGGCTGTGCGAGGAGTTCAGGAACTTTGCGTGTAGCGAACTGAAACTGTATTATAGCATCGACGATATCCGTAGATTTATCGCAGGGCTCACGGTCACGAAGATTATGATTTTGCAAGGTATGTCGGGTACGGGTAAGACGTCGCTCGCCTACGCCTTTGGGGAATTTTTAGACAACAAATCGACGGTCGTCCCCGTACAGCCTATGTGGAAGGAAAGGACGGACCTCGTCGGGTATTACAACGAGTTCACCAAGCGATTCAACGAAACGACGCTACTCCAAAAGATGTACGAGGCGAATTACAGCAAGGACATCTACGTCACGATTTTGGACGAAATGAACATAGCGAGGGTAGAGTACTATTTTGCGGAGTTCTTATCCTTGCTCGAATTGCCCAACCCGAACAGACGATATCTGGACGTCATCTCGGACGAGTGGAGCAACGACCCCGTGCAACTCAAAGGCGGACAAATCAAATTGCCCAACAATATGTGGTTTATCGGGACGGCGAACAACGACGACTCAACCTTTGCGATTTCGGACAAGGTGTACGATAGAGCGATGGTGATGAATTTGGATAACAAGTCGGAGCCCTTCGTAGCGCCCAAGACCAAGCCGATACATGTGACGGCGGAGAGGTTTATGGCGTTGGCGCAAGAGGCGCAAAAGGAGTATAAGATCACCAACCGAAATATGGCAAGACTGGAGAAGTTGGACGCGCATATGATCCAGACCTTCCATATCACGTTCGGGAATCGTATTATGAAACAAATCAAGGCGTATATACCCGTGTACGTAGCGTGCGGAGGGGACGAGTTAGACGCTTTGGACGATATCTTATCGAAGAAGGTCTTGCGAAAGTTAGAGACGCAAAACCCCGTGTATATCCGTAGCCAAGTGGACGGATTCTGCACCTACTTAGACGAGTTATTCGGACGGGATAAGATGAAACTTTGTAAGGAGTACGTAAGGCGTCTTAAAATGAACGCATAAAAGTTCTGCCTACAAAATACTTTGCAATA
>JAFVXN010000186.1 GCA_017501125.1 Clostridia bacterium | reverse complement strand
TACGTGAGGCGACGATGTTCCCTCGCGACATCAACAGAGTTCTTCCATAAAGACCTCGTATGTGGCAAGGCAAAAAAAAGGCACTCACCTTTAGTTTTGACGACGGCGTAAGGCAAGACGTCCGCTTGATAGCCATACTTAATAAGTATGGCTTAAAAGGGACCTTTAACGTCAACTCCGCGTTGCTGGGTAAGAATGCGTTGGGTTATTACGGTATGACGGTCCGTCACGATAAGGTGGATAGAAGGCAGGTCGCTGGTATCTACGAGGGACACGAAATCGCCGCTCACACCTTGACTCATCCCTTCTTGACGAAACTCACCGACGAAGAAATCGTCAACGAGGTGGAGGAGGATAGGAAGGCTTTGTCTGCGCTTTGTGGCAAAGAAGTGGTGGGAATGGCGTACCCAGGCGGAGGAACGAATTACGACGAAAGGGTCGCGAAAGTAGTGGCGGAAAAGACGGGCGTTCGGTACGCACGCACGATTGTATCCACCCTTTCCCTTTCGCCCCAAAGGGACTCTCTCTTTTGTTATCATCCTACTTGCCACGTATTAGACAAAGAAATCTTCTCTTTGGTGGACGAGTTTTTGTCCTATGAAGGGGAGACGGAAAAATTGCTCTATATTTGGGGGCACTCCTACGAATTCGACGGGGGAGCGGTCAATCCCAACGGTATGGACTGGGAGATCTTCGAGGACCTTTGCAGAAAGTTGTCGGGCAGGGCAGACGTGTTCTACGGCACCAACGGCGAGATCTTGCTGTAAAAGAAAATCGCAAAAAATCCTCAAAATTCGCTTTACAAACGAAAAAAAATAGAGTATAATAACGATAATTGAATAATCAAATGCGTTGTGAGAAAGGACAACGTTTTTACGAAGAGTGGTCGCACAGAGAAATTCCGTATTGGTGAAAGGAAGAAGACACCCGTAAAAGATATCCCCTTTCCAGCAGATTTTATCAAATCCCTCTTACATTATTATATATAGGGAGAGTAATAAAATACGGGTTCGCCACCCGTAATCCTGGGCGGCAAATGATAGTTTGTTTTGGTGGTTGATAAAGCCGTTGTGTTTTGTTCCAAGACATAACGGCGTTTTTTTATACTTTACCTTTAATCAATAAAAATTTTCCTAAAAAGGAGAGAAGATATATGTCTATGTACAAGAAAGTCGACACGTCCTTGAACTTTACGGAGCGCGAAAAGAGCATCGTGGAGTACTGGAACGAAAACCACGTCTTTGAAGACAGCGTGACGGCAAACGAGGCAGGGGAGGAGTTTTCCTTCTACGACGGCCCTCCTACGGCGAACGGTAAACCTCACATCGGGCACATTTTGACCCGTGTTATGAAGGATATCGTGCCTCGCTATCAGACGATGAAAGGCAAGCACGTTTTGAGAAAGGCGGGCTGGGATACGCACGGTTTGCCCGTAGAGTTGGAGGTCGAAAAGAAACTTGGGTTCGAGCACAAGACGGAGATTGAAGGCTACGGTATCGAGCCGTTTATTAAAGAATGCAAGAAGTCCGTATGGCATTATAGTAGCGAGTGGAAGAAGATGTCTGACAGCGTCGGCTACTGGTGCGATATGGACAATCCTTACGTGACCTATCACGACGACTATATCGAGTCGGAATGGTGGGCGCTCAAAAAAATCCACGAAAAAGGATTGCTTTACAAAGGGCACAAGATTGTGCCTTATTGCCCCCGTTGCGGGACGGCGCTTTCTTCGCACGAAGTGGCGCAGGGTTATAAAGACGTCAAACAGACGACGGCGTACGTCGCTTTCAAACGCACGGACGAAGAGAATTCTTATATTCTTGCTTGGACGACCACTCCTTGGACGCTTCCTTCCAACGTCGCGCTTTGTATGAACCCTTCTTCCGATTACGTGCAGGTCAAGATGGAAGACGGCAGACGTTTCGTCTTGGCGGCGGCGCTTTTGACGGCGGTGTTGGGCGAAGAGGGATACGAAGTCCTTTCGACGAAGAAGGGGAGCGACTACGAGGGGACTCCTTACGAAGTGCTCTTCCCTTATGCGAAAGAGAAGTTTGCCTTCCGTGAGAAGGCGTATTACGTCACTTGCGACGATTACGTCACGCTCACCGACGGTACTGGCGTCGTACACATTGCCCCTGCTTTTGGTGAAGACGACTATAAGGTCGGCAAACGCTACGGCTTACCCGTTGTGCAACTCATCAACGAGGAAGGTAAATTCCCCGCTGGCTGTGGAGAATTCACAGGTGTCGGTGCTCAGGCGGCAGATCCCATGGTTATTGCGGATTTGTCGGCAAGGGGTTTGCTGTTGAAAACGGCGGAAATCACGCACAGTTATCCTTTCTGCTGGCGTTGCGATACGCCGCTCATCTACTACGCGCGTTCTAGTTGGTTTATCAAGGTCACGGCGATTAAAGATAGGTTGATTGCGGCTAACCGTTCCGTCAACTGGATGCCCGAGACGATTAAGGAAGGGCGTATGGGCAACTTCCTTGAAAACGTTATCGACTGGGGCTTGTCTCGTGACCGATACTGGGGTACGCCTTTGCCCGTTTGGGTATGTCCCGATTGCGGTGAAATCGAGGTGATAGGCTCCCGTGAGGAACTCGTCCAGAAGACGGGCGCGGCGAAGGATATCGAATTACACCGTCCGTATATAGACGGCTTACAATGCGCTTGTCCCAAGTGCGGTGGCAAGATGGAGCGTACTCCTGAGGTTATCGACTGTTGGTTTGACTCGGGCTCTATGCCTTTTGCGCAGTATCATTATCCGTTTGAGAACAAGGAGGTCTTTGAGAAGACTTTCCCTGCCGATTTTATTTCGGAAGCGGTGGACCAGACGCGTGGCTGGTTCTATACCTTGCTCGTTATTTCTACCATTTTGTTTGACAAAGCGCCTTTCAAGAACTGTATCGTTTTGGGGCACGTCAACGACAAGAACGGTATTAAGATGAGTAAACATAAAGGCAACGTTGTCGATCCCTGGACGGTACTTGATAAGCAAGGCGCGGATGCCGTTCGTTGGTATTTCTACACGTCCAGTGCGCCTTGGTTGCCTTCCAGATTCTATCCCGAGGCAGTCAGCGAAGCGCAAAGAAAGTATATGGGCACGTTGTGGAATACCTACGCCTTCTTCTGTCTGTACGCGGACGTCGACGGCTACGACCCTTCCAAATACACCCTTAAAGATTGCAAACTTACCCTGATGGATAAGTGGATTTTGTCTAAACTCAACACCTTGATTAAGAAGGTAGACGAGGACTTGGCGGTATATAATATCACGGACAGCGCGCGTGCGTTGCAAGATTTTGTTGATATTTTGTCCAACTGGTACGTGCGTCGTGGCAGAGACAGGTACTGGGGCAGTGAAATGACGGACGATAAAGTGGCGGCGTATACGACGTTGTGGTACGTTTTGACGACGTTCGCACGTTTGACGGCACCGTACACTCCCTTTATTGCGGAAGAGATGTATCTTAACCTCGTTCCCAATTTCTTTGCGGACGCGAAGAAGAGTGTGCATATGTGCACTTTCCCCGTCTGTGACGAAACGATGATTGACAAGGACCTTGAAAAGGGTATGGACGTCGTCCTCGACGTGGTCAACCTCGGTCGTGCGGCAAGGAACGCAGGCAACGTAAAGAATCGTCAGCCCCTTTCCGAGATGTACGTGGTGGCGGCTTCGGCGGAAAGTTTGTCGCAGGAACTTAAAGAGGTCGTCTTGGACGAACTCAACATCAAGGCGTATAAGACGGCGGAAGACGCGGACGAATTTATTTCCTACAAACTCAAACCGCAACTTAAAACCCTTGGACCTAAATACGGTAAGAAGTTGGGACTCATCTCTAAATTCCTCGCGACTTGCAACGGTAAAGAAGTGGTGGACGGCGTGAAGAACGGCGGCGTGTACGTTTTGCCCGAGGATGAGGAAGTCAAGTTGACGGAAGAAGATTTGCAGATTTTCACCGAGAGTAAGGCGGGCTACGTTTCGGCTAGCGACAACGGCGTCACCGTTGCGCTCAATACGGCGTTGACGGACGAACTTATCGCCGAGGGTGTAGAGAGAGAACTCGTGTCTAAAATTCAGACCCTCCGCAAAGAAGCAGGGTTAGAGATTACCGACCGCATCACCGTGTACTATCAGGCGACGGGTAAGGCGCTCGTGGCGCTCGAAAAGGCGGCGTTCAAAGGCGACGTCTTGGCAGAGGAAGTTGTCGCAGGTGAAGGAGACGGCTACGCAAAAGAGGTAGACGTCAACGGTGAAAAGGTGCGCCTGTGCGTTCAAAAGCGTTGATTTGATTATATATTGATATAAAAAACCGATTTTTTCTTAAGAAAAGGTCGGTTTTTTGTCGATTTCCAAAAAAATCGCAAAAAAGACAAAATGCTAGGAAATTTTTCTAAAAAAAGTTTAAAAAAGTTAAAAAAAGGGTAAAAATTTAGTTGACAATAATATTTTGGTATGGTATTATGTATAGGCTGTCGTCGAGAGATGGCAGTCCCAAACTGAAGATTTGGGAAAAAGCAGATTAAAAATGGAATAAGAAAGAAATGAGATTTTATTTGACAAACAAGCAAATGAAAGGTAATTTCCGTTAATTTTTAAGAGGGCGTCCTGAGAGGGGCGTCCACCTTAAAGCAAGTCAGC
>JAFVXN010000185.1 GCA_017501125.1 Clostridia bacterium | reverse complement strand
TTGGGAGGAGGCATCATAATCGTGAAAGGCACTTTGTTTTCGTCGACTTCCGCACGGAAATAACCGGATTTCTCCCAGTCTGCGTAAATTCTGTCTTCAAAGTCCTTAGGATTATACGTCTTTTGCATTTCCATATACTTTACCTGCCTTTGGCATTGTCTTCTCGAGAGCGTGCGCTCAATTTGGCGCGCGTTTTTCCATTATAGTACATTTTGAGGGCTTTGTCAATTATTAAGGCGCGGTCATATACTATATTATTCCAAAAAAATTTTTCTTAGGAGATCGATAGCCAATATGAAAAAAATCCTTAAAATCGCCTGTGCCTCCGCCGTCATCGGGGCGTTTATAGTCTTTCCGTTTACGGGTTGCGCAGGCAACGACGGCAACGTGATAAAAGTCAACGAAGTCACCCACTCCGTCTTTTACGCACCCTTTTACTTAGCCGATAGCCTTGGATATTTCGCCGAGGAAGATATCACCATTGAACTCACCAACGGGGGTGGTGCCGACAAGGTTATGTCCGCCGTGCTTTCTGGAGACGCCGATATCGGTTTTTGCGGCCCCGAAGCCGCACTCTACGTCTTAGTGGGCGGCTCCACAGACGTCCCCACCGTCTTTGGTCAACTGACTAAACGCGACGGCTCCTTCCTCGTCTCGCGCGTGCCTGAGCCGAATTTCACCTGGGAGAATTTGCGAGGCAAAGAAATCCTTGCCGGTAGACGGGGCGGCGTACCTGCTATGACCTTCGAGTACGTCCTCAAAAACGCTGGGCTTAGAGACGGCGTTGACCTCACCCTCAACTACGACGTCGCCTTCAATCTTATGACTAGCGCGTTCGAATCGAACGTAGGCGATTATTGCACTATGTTCGATCCCGTCGCCTACGAATACGAAGCGGCTGGCAAAGGCTACGTCGTCGCCTCCGTCGGCGAGGCATCGGGCGAAATCCCTTATACTTGCTTTATGGCGAAAAACTCGTGGCTGAGCGGCAACCAAGTCAAGGCGGAAGGGTTCCTTCGTGCCGTCACGAAAGCCGTGAAATACGTCAACGAGACCCCTGCCGAGACGGTGGCGACCTATCTCACCTCCCACTTTGAAGGAATCAGCGTCAGCGCCCTCGCCGCATCGGTAGAAAGGTACAAGGCAATCGACGCATGGCGCACCGATTTGTCTATGACGGCAGAAAGTTTCGATAGATTGCAGGACGTCATCGAAGAGGCGGGCGAATTGCAAAGACGCGTCTCCCTCAACGAGTTGGTTGACAATACGTACGCTACGAAGGTTTACGGCGAGGTCTATACGACGTAGGTGGAAAGATGAACGAAGTTTTACGCTTTGAAAAAGTTTCTATGCACTATCACAGCAAACAGGGAGAAACCGTCGCCGTAAAAGATATGTCCTTTTCGGTAAACGAGGGGGAATTCGTCGCCATAATCGGCCCGTCTGGGTGCGGAAAAACCACCCTGCTATCCTTAGCGGCTGGACTCTTAAAACCCACCTCGGGCGAGGTCGTCTCACGCGGCGTTTCCTTTGGATATATGTTGCAAAAAGACGAACTTTTTCCTTGGCGAACGATTGAAAAAAATCTTTTTTTACCCTTGGAAATCAAGGGAAAGCGAACGCAAAAAGAGAGGGCGCGCGTCCTTGCCTTGGCAGAAAAATACGGGCTGAAACAGTTCCTAAAAAATTTCCCCTCCTCCCTTTCGGGTGGGATGAAACAGCGCGCGGCGCTCATCCGCACGCTCGCCTTGGACCCGCAGATTCTTTTGCTGGATGAACCTTTTTCAGCCCTTGACTACCAAACGCGATTGTCCGTCTGCGACGACGTCTATAAAATCATACGAGAAGAGCAAAAAACCGCCCTTCTCATCACCCACGACATCAGCGAAGCCATCTCGGTAGCAGACCGAATCTTAGTCCTTTCCAAAAGGCCTGCTACAATCGTGGCGGAACACGACATTACTTTCCCCGAAAGCGAACCGCTACGGCGGAGAGAAAACAAGGAGTTTTCCAAGTGGTTTGAATTGCTTTGGAAAGAATTAAACGTATGAAACACAAAGAAATCCCTTCTAAAGAACACTTGTCTTACTTAAGAAAAACCCAAAAGAAGAACGTCGTCGTCTTGATACTGCGCGTATCACTACTCCTTCTCTTGCTGGGCGTGTGGGAGTTGGCGACGGCGATGAACTGGGTCAATCCCTTCATCACGAGTTCCCCTTCCCGTATCTTAAAGACAATCGGCGAAATGTATAAGAGCGGCACCCTCTTTTATCACGTCGGCACGACGCTTTGGGAGACGCTCGTAGGATTCTTCCTCGCCGTTGCGCTGGGATACGGTATCGCCCTTCTCCTTTGGTGGAGCGAAATCTTCCGCAGAGTCAGCGAGCCCTACCTCGTCGTCCTCAATGCCCTGCCGAAAATCGCACTCGGCCCCCTCATCATTATTTGGTGTGGCACGGGTAGCGTGGCAATCGTCTTTATGACGGTCATCATCGGGCTCATCATCGCCATTATGAATATGCTCAGCGGGTTTATGGCGACGGAAGAAGGCAAGTTGCTCCTTATGCGTTCCATGGGGGCGAGCAAGGCGCAGATTTTGACGAAACTCGTCATTCCGTCCTCTCTGCCTAATTTCATCTCTATGCTCAAAATCAACGTGGGCATGGCTTGGATTGGGTCGATCATGGGCGAATATATCGTCTCGAAAGCAGGCATCGGCTATCTCATCGTGTACGGCGGTCAGGTGTTCAAACTCGACCTCGTGATGAGTGCCGTCTTTATCCTTTGCGTGCTGGCGGCGGCGATGTACGCCATCGTGGCAATGATTGAAAAACTCGTCATTAAAAACAAATAAAAAACACGGCTCTCGGTCACCCCGAAAGCCGTGTTTTTTATTATTGCACGTTGTATTTTTCTCTTTCCTTTCTTTCTTTTATTAAATTTGATATCATCACTTGCGGCACAAGAAAAAAGATATCCACGGAAAGGGATAACGCCAAAAGAAACCAAAAGCCTGCGCCCAACAAGCCGTTAACCCCCAACAACACAAATAAGGGAACCCCAATAAAAAACCCAAGCGAAATCACAGGTCCTCTACCAACGCCCCCGTATATTTCATAATACTCCACCGCGTCTGTTTTCTTATTGCGCAACAATCTTACACTCGCCATCAATTCCCACGAGGATACGCCAAACATCGCTATTGCCATAAATGCTATCAATGCGTACACTGCGGGAATTGGCGTAAAACCTGTACCGTCCAACTTCGACATTGCAAACGCCCAAGATATAAGAGCGCCTTGTCCGCCCACTTCCATCGGCAAAAATATACCG
>JAFVXN010000184.1 GCA_017501125.1 Clostridia bacterium | reverse complement strand
GTTTACGTTGGACGAAAGGTTGTCTATCTTTCGCGAGGCGGGCGCGGATTTCGTCGTGCCCTTCCAGTTCGCAGATATTTGTGAAAAGAGCGCGGAGGATTTTTTGCGCGAGTTGGAGGATTCGTTCTCGCCCGCGTATTACGTCTGTGGCTCCGATTTCCGCTTTGGGAAAGGAGCAAAGGGCGACGCCGACACGATAGCAAAGGTGAGTAGCGTCCCCGTCATCAAAGAAAATTTGGTCGCACACGACGGCGAAAAGGTGGCGACGCGTAGCCTCAAGACGATGCTTGCCAAAGGCGAGGTGGAAGGTATGCGCGTATTGTTAGGCGCTCCTTTCTTCGTCGAAGGCGAGGTGGTACACGGCAGGAGTGTGGGCAGGGAAATGGGTTTCCCTACGGCGAATATTTTCTATCCCAAGGGCAAGGCGCTTTTGATGGAAGGGGTGTACGGCGTGCGCGCGTCGGTGGACGGCAAGGCGTATAAAGGGATTGCCAATTTTGGTGGTCAGCCCACGTTTGACGAAACGCAGGTGCGTTTAGAGGTGCATCTCGACGGCTATAAAGGGGATTTGTACGGCAGGTTGTTGAAGGTGGAGTTTTGTTCCTTCTTGCGCCCCGTGCAAAAGTTCCAAGATTTGCAGGCGTTGAAGGCACAGTTGGAAAGTGATATACGGAAGGTGAGAGAAGATGATTAAATTCGGCCCTAGTGGCAATTCGGAAAGTTTTTACGCGGAAGGATACACGCATACGGAAGAGGCGGCGCTGTTCGTAAAGCGGCGCGACCTCGATTGCTTTGAGTACTCCTTCGGCAGAGGGGTAAGGATGACGGAAGGGAAGGCGCGCTCGATTGCGGACGCCTTTGCGGCGGTGGACGTGGAGATGTCTGCGCACGCACCCTATTTTATCAATTTTGCCAACCCCGACGACGAAATGGCGGAAAAATCCTACGGCTATTTGTTCGATAGTGCGGTTGCCTGTCGGTTGATGGGCGGCAAAAGGGTGGTTTTTCACCCTGCGGCGCAAGGCAAGGCGACGAGGGAGGACGCGGTTTTAAGGACGGAAGACAGGCTCAAGTATTTCCGCGATAAGGTGTACGAGCGCGGCTTAGAAGATATGATGTTCTGTCCCGAGACGATGGGCAAACTCGCTCAAATCGGTACGGTGGAAGAGGTGACGAGATTTTGCAAAATCGACCCCATCTACACTCCCTGCGTGGACTTTGGGCATATCAATGCAAGGGAGCAAGGCTCTTTGAAGACGGAGGAAGATTATCTTTCCCGTCTGCAGTATATGATTGCGGAACTCGGCTACGAGCGTATGAAAAATTTCCACGTGCACTTTTCCAAGATTATGTATTCGGCAAAGGGCGAGGTCAAACATCTAACTTTTGAGGACGAGGTGTACGGACCCGATTTTGCCCCCCTTGCGAGGGCAATCAAACGGCTCGATTTGCACCCCTATATCGTCAGCGAATCGGCTGGTACGCAGGCGGAAGACGCCGCGGAGATGAAAAAGATTTACCAATCCGTATAAAAAAACGCCCAATTTTTCCGTTATTTTATAACGGATAGTTGACGAGAGAGGATTTTTTTGCTACAATAGTAAAAAGGACGGATAAAATCTTGAAAAAGGGCGAAAGAATTCTATCTTTGACGGGTGCCGAGGCGCTGTTCGCCGATAGTGGCACGATGACGAGATACGTGACGGGCTTTGCCTTTGACGACGGCTATATAATCGTCGACAAAGAGGGCGTGAGGCTGTATACGGACAGGCGTTATTTGGAGGCGGCGCAGGCGCGCTTTGCCGATGCGAAAATCCGCGTCGTAGAGATAGACAAACAAACCTCTGTGGAGAGTTTGCTTTCCGCCTATAAGACGGTCGCTCTTCCTATGGAAGAGACGAGGGCTACTCGCTATATATCCTTGCAAAAGGCAGGCGTACAAATGGTCGACGCGACTTCCGCTTTTTCTTTTGTTGCGGCGATAAAGACGGACGACGAGATCGCTCGTATCCGCAAGGCGTGCGAGATAGCGGAGGAATCCTTCTTATCCCTTTTGCCTACGATTAAAGAGGGGCAGACGGAAAGGGAGATTGCCGCTACGCTGGAGCATTTTATGCGTCAAAAGGGCGCGGACGGCACGTCTTTCGATACCATCGTTGCCTTCGGCAATCACGCGGCGGTACCTCATCACGAAACGGGGGATAGACGCCTGAGATTCGGGGACGAAATTTTGATTGATTTCGGTTGCAAAGTGGCGGGATATTGCTCGGATATGACGCGCACCTTCCTCTTTGGCGACGACGGAACGAAGGAAGATTTTAAGAAAGCGTACGCGGCGGTTTTGGCGGCACACGAAAAGGTGTTAAAAGACGGCAAGGCGGGTATGCAAGCGGCGGAGATAGACGCCCTCGCAAGAGACTATCTTTGTTCGGCGGGCTACGGAGCATACTTTACCCACTCGCTGGGGCACGGGATAGGCTTGAAGATACACGAGTTCCCTTTGGTGACTAAAGGCAAGACGGACGAAATCAAAGACGGTATGGTCTTTTCAGACGAGCCTGGGGTGTACGTAGAGGGAGAATACGGTATCCGTATCGAAGATACGGTGCTTGTCAAAGACGGGCGATTGCAAAGCCTTATGACGACGAAAAAAGACTTGATTGTATTGTAATCAAGTGGAATATAAAAATAAAAATCAAAGAATGAAGGAGATACATTATGGCACAAATTTTGGCAGGCGATATTCGTAAAGGCGCAACTTTCGAGTATAAGAGTGGTGTTTACACCGTCACGGACTTCCAACACGTAAAACCTGGTAAGGGTGCGGCGTTCGTTCGTACGACGCTTAAGAACGTCGTCACGGGACAAGTATTGTCCAACGAAACGTTCAACCCCACGACCAAACTCGAGACGGCGCAGGTAGAGACGAAGAAGATGACCTATTCCTACTACGACGGCGAATTCTACGTGTTCATGGACGAGGAATACAACCAAGAAATGCTCGCTTACGACCAAGTAGAAGAAGCGCTCAAGTATATCAAGGAAAACGATACCGTCACGGTGAAATTCCTTTACGGCAAGGCTTTCTCGGTAGAACCTGAGAACTTCGTAGAACTCAAAGTTATCGAGGCGGAACCTGGCGT
>JAFVXN010000183.1 GCA_017501125.1 Clostridia bacterium | reverse complement strand
CCATGAACTGCGACAACTGCGAAGAGCCGAAGAATTCACGGATGACAGCCGTTACGGGACGAATATTGATGAGCGCGCTAGGCGTCACCTCCATAGGGTCCTGCGTAGCCATTCTTTCTTTGATAAGTCTTTCAAGACGGGTGACGCCGATACGGAGTTGGTTCTGGAGCAATTCCCCTACCGAACGAACACGACGGTTGCCAAGGTGGTCGATGTTGTCGACCGTGCCGATGCCGTATCTCAAATCCAAGTTGGTGGAGATGGCTGCAACGATATCGTCTCTCGTCACGTGCTTGTGGCACAATTTCTCCGTCAAGTACTTCATTTCCTTCTTTTGTTCCTTGGTGGGAACGGGAAGTTCTGCGTTCAAAACTTCGTGGAAAATCTTACATGCCTTGACGAATTTACGACGGTTGTCGCGACGATTTTCACGGGATTTCTTTTCCTCGGGTTTTTCGTCTGCCTCTTCCGCCTTTTCTACGACGTTGTACAACGCGTTGATCTCGTCGACGTATTTTTCAGCGACGTCTTCTTCCGCCATTTCCGCACAGTCAGCCGCCACCACTTTCGAGAACTGGAAGGTGGGGAAGTGAACGGTGGGAAGCAAACCGAAATCTTTCGCACGAGCCTTGATGGACACGCCGTCAATCTCTGCAAAATCTACCGTGTTGTTTGCGATAATCTTGTGACGAATCTTGCCCGATTCCTTATCCTCAACGAGGACGAACACCTCGTTGATACCGCAGTTTTGGACGGCTTTTGCCTGCTCTTCGCTGATCTTTGCGCCCTCTTCTACGAGCACCTCGCCCGTGAAGGGGTTGACGATTGCGTCCGCGGCAATACACCCTGCCAAACGATAGGAAAGGCAAAGTTTTTTGTTGTATTTGTATCTACCGACTTTTGCGACGTCGTATTTTCTACGCGCGTCGAAGAAGAGGTTGTAAAGGTGGGTACGGACGGAATCTTCCGTAGGCGCTTCGCCAGGACGGAGACGACGGTACAATTCGTACAAGCCGTCGGATTCCGACTTCGCCGTGTCTTTTGCAAGCGTAGCCGCGATAATCTTGTCGTCGGGGAACATCTCCTCGATCGCGTGGTTAGCACCGTAGCCGAGCGCACGCAAAAGCACCGTCGCACAGACTTTCTTCTTCTTGTCTACGCGCACGTATAAGGTGTCGCCTGCGTCTTGCTCGAATTCGAGCCAAGCGCCACGGTTGGGCATAACCGTCGTACGGAACATCTCCTTACCAGTCTTGTCCTTGGAGGAAACGTTGTATACGCCGGGGGAACGAACCAACTGGGATACGATAACACGCTCTGCACCGTTGATGATGAAGGCGCCGTTTTCCGTCATCAAAGGCAAATCGCCCATGAAGACTTCGTGATCCAAAACGTCGTTCTTAACTTTGTTGACAAGGCGGACTTTTACGTACAAAGGCTTTGCGTACGTAGCGTCGCGCATACGGCACTCTTTTTCGTCGTACTTGGGCTTGTCGCCAAAGCGGTGTTCTACGAAATACAATTCGTAATGGTCGGAATAGTCGGTAATCGGCGAGAAGTCTTCAAAAACTTCGTCGATACCTTCCCGAATGAAGGCGTCGTAACTGTCTTTTTGGATCTCAACGAGGTCGGGAATATCCAACACTTCGTTGATTTTACCAAACTTTCTTCTTTCGGTCTTTCCGTACTTTGAAATAGGTAAATCCATCGTCTAAAAAATGCTCCTTTTTTATTTTTCAACGATTCACCGAGTATATCTTTTCATCGATAAAAATCGAATTTTTACTTTTTTTTCTTTACTTTTTCGTTTCCTTGCGGTATAATAGTGTCGTAAGAGGCGAAAAACTGCAAAAATCGGCGGTTTTTGCCACTTTTTTGGGCGGTTTTTCGCGTTTAGGCGGCAATACCGCACACTAATCGCAATTATACATTATCCAATTATAAACAACCCCGAAAAAATAGTCAAGCGTTTTTCAAACGTATAGCAAAAAATTTTTTAATTTTGGCAAAAAAAGAGTAAAAAAAGATGAGAATTGATAAGTTTTTGAAAGTTTCTAGGATATTAAAGAGGCGGACGGTGGCTCAGGAAGCGTGCGATAGCCAAAAGGTGAACGTCAACGGCAGACCCGCCAAGCCCTCCACCGCCGTCAAAGAGGGGGACGTCGTGGAAATCTTCTACGCCTCCTCTACCTTTAGAGTCCGCGTCGTCAAAATTAAAGAGACGGTCAAAAAAGAAGAAGCCGTCTCCCTTTACGAGGTGTTGCCATGAGTAGACCTACCCTTTCCTTCGTCGTGTG